>DAOUBA010000056.1:0-7108 GCA_034432855.1 Anaerolineae bacterium
CGCAGATTGACCGCAGATTGACGCTGATTTGTCCGAATTCGTGTTGGTTCGCGCCGAAAACCCAAGAAAATCTGCGTTTTTCTGCGTGCATCTGCGTCCCAGAAGAAGTTTGTCGGGTAATGAACCGTCCGGCGAACTGCGCCGCTTGCGCGCTCTGCAACAACGGTGTGACGACCATCGAGATAATGACACCCAACGCCACCGCCGCGTAGACTTTCTTCGAGCGACGGTAGACGACCAGCACCGTGCAGAAGGCGAGAGTGAGCGTAAATAGCGCTCCGTGATACGTGATACGTGATACGTCCCCGATCCCTAGTCCCCAATCTCTGATCCCTACTTGCTCGAAGCCCGAGAATGTGACGTCTACTTTGACCTCTACCCGGTCGCCGTTCTTCTCCGGCCACTCCAGGTGGAGCGCCTGGCGCAGAGGCAGGCCGTCCGCGCGGACCCATAGCTCGCCTGTGCCGCCCATCTCCATGTAGACCTTCGGCAGGTCGAGTCCGACGCCGTGCGGGAGTTCCCCTTGCTCGCGCAGATGTTGCTCGAGCTGGTCGCGCATGTAGACGGCGAAGGCGGGGCCGTCTACCCGGAAGGCGTAATGTGTCATCCGTGAGGCGCGATCCGGAACCTCGCGCACGTCGCGCACAGCGGCGAGGAAGGCCAGAAAATCGCCGTTGGGGGCGAAGAGGCCGCTGAAATCGTTGACCTCTTCCCACGGCTCGGTACCGCGGCGGGCGAACGCCCGGTCACCCTCCACACGCAACCTGGACGCCGCTGGAAGCGTTCAGGATGCTCCCACCATCTGACCAGAGCGTGAAGTCGAGCGTTTGCCCGGGCAGGTCCGTGTGCCCTTCGAGGTGCAGAGCATCTTCGCGGCTGCGCCGCCCGACGTTGGTCACCGTGGGCTGCGGGATAGTCGTCTGGATGACATCGGCTGAGAAGCGGTAGGCGCCGGCCTGGCGGGCGCGCTCCCATGCAGCCTGGATGGCGCTGTGCTCGCGCGCCGTGGTGAAGCTGGGGATAGAGGCACAATGCTAAGATGAGGCCATTCAGGGCAGCGAGGAGCAAACCGGGGTAGCGTGAGTGTCTCATTGTAACGGCTCCTTTCGTTGAGGAGGATGGGGTAAAGGGTCTAGCCGTCAGGCTTGCGGGGCTATGATACTCCCAAGTGGAGGAAAATGCAAACCTTGCGTTTTGTCCTGTTCTGGAGTATGATAGAGCCGCGTGCCCACATTCACTACATTCCCTCAAATCGGTTGAAGATCGCGTGATGAACCTCGGTTTCACGGAACTTGCCGCGCTCTACCGGGATGCCCTCTTTCAGGATGTGATCCCCTTCTGGGAGCGCCATTCGCTCGACCGTGAGTGCGGCGGCTACTTCACCTGTCTCGACCGTGCCGGGCGCGTCTTCGATACCGACAAGTTCGTCTGGCTGCAGGCGCGCCAGGTGTGGACGTTCTCCATGCTCTACAACCGCGCCGAACGGCGGGAGGAGTGGCTCGATGTGGCCCGTCTCGGCGCGGATTTCTTGCGCCAACACGGGATGGATACCGAGGGCAACTGGTACTTCGCGCTCGACCGGCAGGGCCGTCCGCTCGTCCAGCCGTATAACATCTTCTCCGATTGTTTCGCGGCCATGGCGTTCAGCCAGTACGCGCTCGCTGCGGGCGACGAGCCGGCGCGGGAGCTCGCGCTGCGCACGTACCAGAATATCCTGCGCCGCAAAGATAACCCCAAGGGCAAGTACAACAAAGCTGTCCCCGGCGCGCGTCCCCTCAAGTCGCTGGCGCTGCCGATGATCCTGGCGAATCTGACGCTGGAATTGGAATGGATGTTGCCTGCGGAGAGACTCGACGAGACCATCGAAATGTGTCTGGGCGAGGTGTGGGGGCTGTTCCTGGACAGAGAACGGATGCTCCTGTTCGAGCACGTCGCGCCGGATGGCTCTCATCCCGATTGCTTCGATGGGCGGCTGATCAACCCCGGCCATTCCATCGAGGCGATGTGGTTCCTGATGGACATCGGCCGCCGCCGCGGCGACCGGGCGCTGATCGAGCGGGCGGTGGACGTCGTCCTGAGTACGCTGGCCTTCGGCTGGGATGAGCAGTATGGCGGCATCTTCTACTTCCTGGATGCGCAGGGCAGGCCCCCCCAGCAGCTCGAATGGGATCAGAAGCTCTGGTGGGTGCACCTGGAGACGCTGGTCGCGCTGGTGATGGGCTACGCGCTGACCGGGCGGCGCGAGTGCTGGGAGTGGTATGAGCGGGTGCACGACTACACTTGGACGCATTTCCCCGACCCGGAATACGGCGAGTGGTTCGGCTACCTCAACCGGCAGGGCGAGGTGCTGCTCAGTCTGAAGGGCGGCAAATGGAAGGGGTGCTTTCACGTGCCGCGGGCGTTGTTTAGAATTTATGAATTTACGAATTTACGAATGGATGAATGGGCGAATGAACGGGGAGGAGAAGGATGAATTTTAAGGAGTGGGAGGCGGGGGTATCCGGGCGAATCAAGGCGGAGCCGGAATGGAACTTTTATGCCTACCCCAGGGCGTTGTTCATGTATAGTATAGTATTGCTCTCGAAAAACCATTGTAACCGCGAAGATTTTTGGAACGCAGATTCACGCAGATTTTCGCAGAATGAAGAAAAAAACCAGCGTTCATCTGCGTTTGTCTGCGTCCGCGCTTTTTGGGTTGCGGACGGAGGCCGCGCTATGACATTGTGTGGGAGGATTGCGAGAAGTTGACGCATGACTTGCGCGGCAAGGCCATTGCTCAACAGATCATCCGCAGCGCCGGCTCCATCTGCGCCAATATCGAGGAGGGGTACGGTCGGGGGATCGGCTCGCAGTCGTATCTCTGTTTCCTCCGTATCTCCATTGGCTCGGCCCGCGAGACGAAAGGGTGGTACTTCCGCACCCGTCGCCTTCTCTCCACCGAGGTGCTCGAACATCGCCTGTCTCTGCTGGACGAAATCATCTCCCTTATCGCTACCGAAATCGGCCGTCACAACAAACATAAACCCAACCCATGATCCATCCATCCGCCCATTCGTATATTCGTAAATTCGCCCATTCGTAAATCCGAGGTTCCCAATGAAAATCACCGGTACCTTCCTCGACGAGATCACCCACGACATCCCCTCCAACAACTGGGGGCGGGCAGAGTGGGCGCGCGATTTCCGCGTGATGCAGTCCATCGGCATTGACACCGTGATCCTGATCCGCGCCGGGTGTGGGCGGATCGCCACATTCCCCTCCCAGGTGCTCCAGCGCGAGGTGGACATCTACCCGGTCTACGAAGACCTGGTGGCCATGTTCCTCGACCTGGCCGAGGAGCACGAGATGGCGTTCTGGTTCGGGACGTACGATTCGGTCACGTATGCGCCGCGCGAGCGCACCATCCCGGAGCATCTCGACCTGGGGCGGGCGTTCATGGACGAGGCATGGGAGCGGTACGGCCAGCGCAAGGCGTTCCAGGGCTGGTACCTGACGTTCGAGATCGCCGGCAAGGAGCCGACGCGCCTCGAATGTCTGCGCCGTCTCGGCGAGCATTGCAAATCGCTCTCCCCGCACCTGCCCACGCTCATCTCCCCCTACATCGCCGGGGGCAAGCTCGTGCGCACGCCGGTCACGCTGCGGGAACACTACGCCGCCTGGGACGACATCCTGGCCTATCTGGAGGGCGTGGTGGACATCGTCGCGTTCCAGGATGGACAGGTGGATTACGATGTGCTGCCCGACTTCCTGCGCGCCAACAGCGAGCTGATCGCGCGTCACGGGATGCGCCCCTGGTCGAACGTCGAATCCTTCGACCGCGATATGCCATTCAACTTCCCGCCGATTGACTGGCGCAAGCTGTGGTGGAAGATGGAGGCCGCCGAGGCCATGGGCGTCGAGAAGCTCATCACGTTCGAGTTCTCGCACTTTATGAGTCCACATTCGTGCTGGCCGGCGGCGCGGAATTTGTTCCGGCGGTATTGTGACCATTTCGGGATCACAGCCGATGGAGACGCCGGCCGCTCTCAGAACAGGAGTTAGGAAAATGAGATCACGTAAACGTATCCGTAAGCACAAGCGCGGCGGGTATACTCAGCCGCAGCGCCCAGATAGCCCACCTCCCATCTGGAAAACGGGGGATTCCGTCGTTGTCAAACCAGGCGTCCGCGACCCCGATTTCGACATAGATATCAGGGGGTGGCAAGGACGCGTGCTGGAGGAAGCGAACGCCGACGGGTTGATCCTGATTGGCTGGGACAGCATCACCCTGCGCCAGATGCCCGATGCGATCATCGCCAAGAGTGAGGAGGAGGGGCTGAACTGGTCGCAGATGTTCCTGAAAACGACGGAGGTCGAGGCGGCCGGTCCCAGGGACAGCCCAGAGGATGTGCGCCAAGCAATTTGGGACACCGAGGATAAACACGCTTGGAGTTTCCTGGGCGAGGAGGGACTGTGCATCAACCGCATCCTGGCCGGTGTGGATCGGGATGACGATGTGGCAGCCGTACGCGCCTGGAAGAGATACCTGGACAAACACCTGACATTTCCCTTCGAGGCGAAGATCGTCGAATTTCAGGAGCGCGGTCCCCTGCAGGCCGGGGATCGCTTACGAGTGTTGGGTATCTCGGAGGCGAACGATTTCTACGGCATTATCGTCAGCGTGAGATCGAGGCGCGGCCAGCTCGATTTCCCGCTCTGTGACCTCGAAGTGATTGACGAAGACTCGCCCAACTACGAACCGGTGCACGATTACTGCGTCTGGTTTGCGAACAGGTGAGGTGAGATGGCCGCTGTGACAAAAACCGACGTTGTGAATGGATCGAGAAGCCTGGGCCTGCGCCCCGGCCACAACGTGCTCGTCCACAGCTCCTTGCGCAGCCTGGGCTACGTCGAGGGTGGGGCGGAGGCCGTGATTGACGCGCTGATCGAGGCCGTCAGCCCGGGCGGCACGGTGCTGGTCCCGACATTGACCGGCAGCGAGGCGCTTTCCCCCGCTAACCCGCCCATCTTCGACCCCATGAACACCCCCTGCTGGACTGGCCGCATCCCGGAGACGTTCCGGCGGCGACCCGACGCCATCCGCAGTCTCCACCCCACCCATTCCGTCGCCGCCATCGGCCCCGCAGCCGCCGCGTTGACGCAGGATCACGTCAATTCGGTGACGCCGTGCGATGAGCTATCGCCCTACGGCAAACTTGCGCAGCGCGAGGACGGGTATATCCTGTTCATCGGCGTCACTCACGAGGTGAACACGACGCTCCACCACGTCGAGGAGATCGCCGGGGTGGATTACCACATGCAGACGGAGTTCGCCAGGGCTGTGATCGTCGTGGACGGGAAAGAAATCCACCGTCACATCCTGCTCCACCGGTACGGTACCCCGCGCAACTTTAGCGCGATAGAGCCGATTCTCGAAGAGCGCGGAATACAAACGCGGGGCAACATCGGTCAGGCGGAGGTGCGGTTGGTGCACGCCAAGCGAATGGTGGAGACGACGTTGCGCTGCCTGCGCGCGTCGCCGCGGCTCCTGTGTGCACCGTAGGGGCAACCCTTGCGGTTGTCCATCTTCTTCTAATCGCTCAAGGCGGGCGCAAGGCCCGCCCCTACAACTTATCTGGAGGTCACAATGAAAGTCACCGTCATTGGGGGCGGATCATCCTACACCCCTGAACTCATCAATGGATTTCTGGAACGGGTCAGCTCGTTCCCGCTCACCGAGCTATGGATGATGGACATCAGCTCGGAGCGGCTGGAGGTGGTCGGCGGCTTCGCGCAGCGCATGGTGGCGGCGAAAGGCGCGCCCTTCGCCGTGCGCCTGTCCACCGACCAGCGCGAGGCGGTGCGCGGGGCCGGTTACGTCATCACGCAATTGCGCGTGGGCGGGATGGCGGCCCGCCGCAACGACGAGTACCTGGGCCGGCGCCACGGCCTGATCGGCCAGGAGACGACCGGCGTCGGCGGCATGGGCAACGGCCTGCGCACCATCCCGGTCATCCTGCGGCTCGCGCAGGACATCCGCGAATTGGCCCCCGGCGCGCTCCTGGTCAACTTCGCCAATCCGGCCGGCCTGGTGACGGAGGCGCTCAGCCGCTACGCGCCGGATGTGCCGGCGGTGGGCGTCTGCAACGTGGCGATCGGCGTCATCATGAACGTGCTGCGGGAGCTGGAGAAGCGGCGCGGCGAGAAGATCGAACCGCACCGCGCCCAGCTCGACACGCTGGGGCTGAACCACCTCTCCTGGCACCGCGGCTTCCGCGTGGACGGCGAGGACGTTTGGCCGGAGGTCTTCGCCGGCTACCTGGAAGCGCTGAGGAGCGAGGATCACCGCGGCTGGGACTGGGACCCGCGCACGGTCGAAATCCTGGGGATGATGCCCAACTACTACCTGCAATATTATTACCGCACCTCCCACAAGCTGGCCGAGCAGCAGAAGTGGCCGCCCTCCCGCGCCGAGGTGGTCATGGGCATCGAGGACGAGCTGCTCAAGCAGTACGCCGAGCCGGACCGGACAGAGCCGCCAGAGGGGTTGATGAAGCGCGGCGGCGCGTACTACTCGACCGTGGCCACGCAGCTCCTGAACGCCCACTACAACGACCTGGGCGAGACACACGTCGTCAACACGCGGCATGGCGGCGCGGTGGCCGGCTGGCCGGCCGATTGGGTGCTGGAGCTGCCCTGCCGCGTGGACAGGCGCGGCATCCACCCCCTGCCTGCCGCGCCGCTGCCGCCGGTCTGCTTCGGGCTGCTGGCCGCCGTCAAGATGTACGAGCTGCTGACGGTCGAGGCGGCCGTCCACGGCGACCGGAAGGCCGCATACCAGGCGCTCCTTGTCCACCCGCTTGGCCCGGAGGCGGACCAGGTGCAGGCCGTGCTCGATGATATGCTGGAGACGAACCGGCCTTACCTGCCACAGTTTTGGGGGGAGGCGTGAAACGAGCATCTTCTAAATTTGTCAAGTGAGCGGGAGACAGGCAGGGGGCAAGGTCCGGGGATTTAGAAGACCTCGGTTTACTAAATTAGATGACCGTTCTCGGCTGCGCAGACGACACACTCAGATGGACGCTGCAACCAGGCCGATGGACTCCTACCGCACTGCTCCGCCAGCCAC
>DAOUBA010000057.1:0-4191 GCA_034432855.1 Anaerolineae bacterium
ACGGGGCACTGCTTGATCTCGGCCTGATGCTCGGTGACCTCGACGGCCACCGGCGGCAGATCGAACACCTGGCGCTTCTCGTAATCGCTCGGAGCTACTTCTTCCAGCGAGGCCTGACAGTGCGCACACTGCGTGACCCGGTGGACCTGCCTATGCTGGGGATTCTCGACCGCCTTCAGGGTTTGCCCTTTGCCCTGGCTGCCCGCCACTCTTGCGTCCACTGCGCCGACGCAGACTGCGCGGAGCAGGCTTCTTCAACCCATCGCTCGAGGGAGGCTTGCTGCTGTTGCGGCTGTTCTTCGCCCGCTGGTCTTCCAATACCTGCACCCTGTCGGCCAGGTGGTGAATCACCGCAAGCAAGTCGTCGACCAACTCGATGACGGCTTCCTCCCCTTGCAGGTAAGCGGCGTGGATGTCTTCGTGTGTGGGCAAATGATCCAACGTCATAGCGCAAATTCTACCCGGCGTTTATTGGTTTTGCATTGGAATCTCGTCAGAGTTTCGTTATAATTAAGCACATTGGCTCAGGCTGAGCAGTTACGGGACAGAATCTTTCCTCGATTGACGATTTTCGGGAGAACTCGATTGCTGGTCCGCAGCACGTGGATATCGAGACGTACCGATTGGAAGTCATCGGCCTGGGTGGATACGCCGTTGTCACTGACGTACGATGAGGTACTGGCATTGCTACATTACGAGAAGGTGGTCACATTGTATTGCGTCGAGGGCTGGGATGCTACAATCCTGTGGGAAGGCGTGCGAATCGAAGATCTGTTGGCAGAAGCGGGCGTGCAGGACGGTGCGGTCACTCTCATCTTCCACGCCGCCGATGGCTATACCTCTTCGCTGCCGCTGGAGTTCGTCCGCCAGAACGACATTATGCTGGCTCACAAGATGAACGGCGTGACGCTGCCGCCGGAGCGCGGCTTTCCCTTCCAGGTCGTTGCCCAGTCCAAGTGGGGGTACAAGTGGGTGAAGTGGGTGACGAAGATCGAGGTCTCTGCCGACGCCGACTATCGGGGATACTGGGAGAACCGCGGCTACAACAATGACGGCGATGTCGAGGGGCCGATCTTTGAGACATGGCAGTGAGCGATGCCCAACCGTCTGGTACATGAAAGCAGCCCGTATCTACGACAACATGCCGATAACCCGGTGGACTGGTATCCCTGGGGCGAGGAGGCCCTGACCAGGGCGCGCGTCGAGGACAAGCCGATCTTTCTCAGCATCGGCTACTCCGCGTGCCACTGGTGCCACGTCATGGCGCACGAGTCGTTCGAAGACGAGCGTGTCGCGGCAATCCTCAACGAGCACTTTGTCAGCGTCAAGGTGGACCGCGAGGAGCGGCCCGATCTCGATAGCATCTATATGAGCGCGGTGCAGGCGCTTGTCGGCACGGGCGGCTGGCCGCTTTCGGTTTTCCTCACGCCCGATGGCCGGCCCTTCTTTGGCGGCACCTACTTTCCGCCCGAGCCGCGCTACGGGATACCTGCTTTTGCGGACGTATTGCTGGCGGTGGCCGACGCCTGGCGCAACCGGCGGGCGGAACTGGAAGGGGGGAGCACTCGGCTGACGGAAGCGATCCGGCAGCAGAGCGTAGCGTGGGGCACGAAGCGCGAAGGCGCTTTGCACGAGGATATAGGCCGCGAGACACTCGAAGGCGCGGTCGAGGCCCTGTGGCGCGAATTCTACCCTCTCTACGGCGGATGGGGCGAGGCGCCCAAGTTTCCCCAGCCGATGGTACTCGAATTTCTGCTGCGCTATCATCATACCATTGGCGATGAGCGTGCGCTGCGGATGGTGACCCAAACGTTGGATGCGATGGCGCGTGGCGGGATGTACGACCAGTTGGGCGGCGGCTTCCACCGCTATTCGGTGGATGCACGCTGGCTTGTGCCACACTTTGAAAAGATGCTCTACGATAATGCCCAACTCGCGCGCGTCTATCTGCATGCCTGGCAGGTGACCGGACAACCGTTCTTCCGCGCCGTCGTCGAAGAGACGCTCGACTATGTGACCCGCGAAATGTTGGGGCCTGAGGGCGGCTTTTACGCCACGCAGGACGCCGACAGCGAAGGCGAGGAGGGCAAGTTCTTCCTCTGGACGACGGAGGAAATTCGCGCCGTGCTGGGTGACGACGCCGATCGTTTCATGCGGGCCTATGGCGTGACCGGGCGCGGAAACTTTGAGGGTAAGAACATCCTTGCATTCGTGGGCACTGTGGAGGAGCGTGAGGCGCTGACCGATGCCCGCCGTCGCCTGTTTACAACGCGTGAACAGCGCGTGCATCCTGCACGCGACGAGAAGGTGCTCGCGTCGTGGAACGGACTGATGCTGGCCGCCTTCGCCGAGGCGGCGCGGGTGCTGGGGCGCGAGGACTATCGCCGGGTGGCCGTGCGTAACGGCGAGTTTCTCCTGTGCGAACTGCGAACGCCAGAAAGCCGCCTGTGCCACACCTGGCAGGCAGGGAGTGCGCGGGTCAACGGCTATCTGGAAGACTATACTCACGTGATCGAGGGGCTGCTGGAACTCTATCAGGCCACGTTCGAGCCGCACTGGTATACGGCAGCATGGGAATTGACCGGGGTGATGCTCGCCCGCTTTGGCGCGCCTGAGGGTGGCTTCTTCGACACGAGCGACGATCACGAGGTGTTGATTGCCCGCCCACGGGACTTGCAAGATAATGCCGTGCCCTCCGGCAACGGGATGGCCTCCTGGGTGCTCCTGCGCCTGGCGGGATTGGCCGTCGAGCCGCGTTATGCGGATCTGGCACGCCAAAGCCTGGCCGGGATGCAGCCCATGCTGGCGCGCTACCCGCTGGCATTCGGCCAGTGGTTGATCGCGCTGGATTATATCGTGGCGCACCCGCGCGAGATTGCCATCGTGGGCGATCCGACCGCGCCGGATACCCGCGCGCTGCTGGATGTCTGTACCTTCGGTTATCACCCGCACCAGGTTGTGGCAGTAGGACTGACGAACGCAGTCCCGCTGTTGACAGGCCGCGGTCAGATTGAGGGACGGGCCACCGCCTATGCCTGCGTGGATGGCACCTGCCGGCCGCCGGTCACCGATCCGGCGATGTTGAGGGACATCTGTGCCTGAATGCCATAGAAGGATTGGCTGTAGCCCACCATCTCTGTCTTCTGCCTCCTGCCTCGTCCCTCTTGCTTCCTGCTCCCTGCCTCTTGCCCCTTTTCCATCCGGGACTATAATGACAGTGTGACCCGCAATCCGCGCCATTATCTGGTCGTCACTATTCCGGGCCTGGCGCTGTTGGTCGTGGCACTCGCCCTCGGGCTGCGTCCAGCCGCTGCGCCCTATCTCGATCTGATGCGCCGGGGAGATGCATACGCTGCCGCTGTTGAACGTACGGCGGCCGTCGCTGCTTACCGGGCGGCGGCCCGCCTGCGCCCCGGTGAGGCCGAGCCCTACTTGCGGCTGGCGCAGGTCTACCTGGACTGGGGGCGCACCGATGAGGCGCTCGCGGCTCTCTCCGAAGCCGGCCGGCGGGGTGGAGGGGATGCAGATGGCGCGAGGCTGGAGCGGCTGTGGATCGCTGCCAGCACCGCGCGTGGCGATTGGCCTGCCGTCGTCGAGCATGCCGGCCGCTTGTTGGTCCTCTCTCCTGCCGACCGTGATGCCCGCCACGCTCGTGCCCGTGCCTACCTGCAGTTGCAGCAATGGGACGCCGCGCGCGCCGAATATGAGGCGCTACTCCAGGCTGACCCTGCTGACTCCCTGGCCCACGAGCGGCTTGGGGCGCTGTTACTGGGCGACGACCCGGCTGCTATTCAGCACCTCTACATCGCTAAGAGCGACCTTGCCGGCCGGTTGCTTGCGGTATTGAGCGAGCCGGGTGTGGCAAGCGATCCGGCTTACGCCAGCGCACGGGTTGGGCGGATACTGTTCGAGACGCAGGAATGGGCGTTGGCTGCGCGTCAATTCGAACGGGCACTCGCGCTCAACCCAGATTACGCCGATGCGCGTGCCTATCTGGGCTATGTGCTCGATCAGTTAGGGCAACCTGCCGATGCTATGCCTCATCTACAGCGGGCTGTTGCGCTGACCCCGGACTCGGTTGTAGCGCATATCTTCCTGGGGCTGCACTATGACCGGCAGGGCAATTGGGCCGCGGCCCGCGCCGAATACGAGGCAGCCTACGATTTGGATCCCCAGAACCCGGCCATCTGC
>DAOUBA010000058.1:0-71913 GCA_034432855.1 Anaerolineae bacterium
CCGGCCAGGTCGGCGGCCTTCTGGATGGTCTTGAAGGCGGTCGAGGCAGTACGCCCGTTGTTTGCATCGTTGCCGTTGACGGCATCCACCCACAACTCGTCCACACGCGGCACCTGAAAGGCTACGTCGTCCAGGCGAATCGAGCCGGATGGCGTGCTGCTGGAGTTCTCGTTGACCTTGCCGAACTCGATCACGTCGCCGGAGGGGTCGTCGTGCACGACGCCAGTGTCAACGTAGCGCACGAGTACGTCGTTAACCCACACGGCGACCCAGGAGTCAATCCGGTAACCGAGGGTGATCTTTTGCCAGCCGTTGGCCAGGTCGAAGGCGCCGGACTGCCAATCGTAAAAGTAGCCGCTCGCCTTGGGCCAGGCGATGTAGCCCTTGTAGCCCTGGCCGGGGGGCTTGCGCAAGTAGAACCCGATCAGCGGCGGCCACCAATCGGAGGCGGAACTGCGCACCTGGCCCACGCACAGCGAGGTGCCCGGCGGCCAGTAGTTGGGCGAAGGCTCCGGGAGGACGACGCCGTTGGGGTTGAGCCAGAAGGTCAGGTAGCCTTCGACGGCGTAAGCGACGCGGTACTGGTAAATGTAGGCTTCGTTCTGGCCGACGGCGACGGCCAATCCTGTCGAGCCGTTGCGCCCGCCGCCCGCGACCAGGCTCAGGTTGCCCGACCCGACCGTGCTCCAGGCGGCCAGGCTGCCGCTCTCGAAGTTGTCGGCGAGAACGTCCCACACGGACGGGATGACCGGGTCGGTGCGCGCCGACAGGCCAGGCATCATAGCAGCCATCAGGCAGAGAACCAGGAGACCTTGTACACACTTTTTCATCGTACGACCTCCTGATCCGGACGAGCCGGAACCAAGCAGGTTTTCGCCACGAATTACACGAATTTCACTGAAATTTTGTGACTACTCAGCCCGACCTCCCCGACCTCTTCCTGCTGACGGAAGAGGGGAGAGATATTAGGTGGGGGTTTGGCGGGCGGCGAAGCCGTCCGCCAAACCCCCGTCCTTACACTCCCCTTTCCCCCCCGCCGAGCGGGGGGAAAGGGGCAGGGGGATAGGGGGGCTGAGCAGTTAATTTTCTGCCATTTCGTGTGAATTCGTGCAATTCGTGGCAGACGGATAAGGATTTTACTTCGTCACGACCGGCAAATAGACCGGGTAGCCGTTGACGATCACCACTGCCGACCGCCTCAGCACGTTGCCCAGACCATCGGCGATCAGCGCAGTGTTGCTGATGACCGTCGGTTGGGTAATCTGCAGGCTGACGGTGACGCCAAACGTGATGGTGACGGGCATGGCGGCGTTGACGCTGCCTGTCCAGGTAATGACGTTCCCCACGGCATGGTAACTGCCCGCAGACGCCCACAGGTTGCCCAGATACTGCACGTTGGATGGCAGCGTATCGGTCAGGCGGGCTGTGGGCAACGCAGGGCCGGGGTTGCGGAGCACGATGGTATAGGTGAGCACGTTGCCGGGGCCGGGAAGGGCGGGCCGCACGCTCTTGGTCGAGGCCTCGAGCGAGCCGCGCAAGATGCTGCCGCTGCGATAATAGTTGCCGCGCCCGGTGCCCCACAGCACCCGTGCGTTGGCCGTGCCGGGCAGGTCATAGGCCACCAGGCCCGAGTGGGCGGTGTTGACGACGATCTCCAGATCGGGGTCGCCGTCAATGTCGGCCAGCGTCGGCGCCGCCAGTCCACCGTTCCAGGTGGGGCTGCCGAACGCCATGGGCAAGTTTACCGAGTGAATCAGGTTGCCCAGGTAATCCAGGACGTACAGCCTGCCGGTTTGGTTGGAGCCCTTTTGCACCCACGAGGTGAAAATAACCTCGGCCCGGCCATTGTTGTTCAGGTCGGCGACGACCGGCTCGGAGGCAAAGCGCAAGATGCCGCTACCGGGATAGACCGCAAATGGCCAGTTGCCGTGCTCGGTCTTGTCCAGCCAATAGGTGTGGACGCGGCCATCGTAGGAGGAGAAGAGGATTTCCAGGTTGCCGTCGCCGTCGAGGTCGGCCGTGACGGGGTTGTAGGTGGCGCTTTCGATCACGTTATAGTCTTCGCTGATCGGCGCGCCAGTGTCCACGGGCGGCGTGCGCCAATCGTAGCCGCCCACGTTGAAGCGGCTACGGTCGGCGTTGAAGATATAGACGCCCACGTAACGGCTGGGCGGGTAGCCGGTGTAGCAATCGTAGACGTTGCCGGTGGCAACGACTTCGACGATACCGTCGCGGTTGACGTCCACGATGTTGGCGGGGCCGTCGGCAAAGTTGGTGCGGTAACTCTCCGCGCGCACGCCATCGCACCGCCCCCACCCGCGTAACTCGACGGCGAGGTTTTCCCAGACACCGACCCGGCCCCAGCCCTTGCCGCCGTACATCGCGTGGGCCGGGATCTGCGCGCCATCGGCCTCATAGGCGCAGATGTAGTGCACGTCCGAGGGGACGACGATCTCGCCCATGCCGTCGCCATCCAGGTCGCCGACAGCGGCGTTGTCGTTAAAGACGCCCCAGGCGTAGCCGGAATCATTGCCCAGTTGCGGCCAGCCGGAGCGCAGGCTTCCGTCGTGCTCGTAGACCCAGGTGTTGACCTTGCTGCCGACGGCGGCGGTGACAACGATCTCCAGTTTGCCGTCGCGGTCTATGTCGTAGGCCGAGAGGCCCCGCAGTTCGCTTGTCGTCGGTTGCCGTGACCAGACCAGGTTGCCGTTGTGGTCGAGCACGTTGACATAGCCGCCCCCTTGTGCAGTGACGATTTCCAGGTCGCCATCGCCGTCTACATCACCGACGACGATGCCCGGCCAGACGCGGCTGCCGGGGGTATCTATCGCCTTCCAGAGCGAGCCGTCCTCGCCATTCAGGATAAAGATGGTGTACTGCCCGCCGATCACCTCCGGCCTGCCATCGTTGTCCAGGTCTGCCACGGCGGGCGAGGAGTACCAGCCGGTCTCGCACCAGGAGGCATAGCAGCCGCCGCGTTGCCACTTGAGCGTCGGCGCGGCGACGGCCTGCGGCGCGGCGAAGCCAGCGTTACCGACCGCCAGCATGAGAATCAGCAGCAGCGCCAATCTGGTCTTCATGACACTCCTGTCATTGTTGTCGAGCGCGCTTGAACTGGCAGGAGATTAGGGTGCCCTACTGGGCTTTCGCTCCTCTCATGACCAGCGGCAGATACACGAACCGATCCGTCGGCATCACGCGCACCGTGTCGGTGAGAATGGGCGTGCTACCCACCATCGCGTTCAGCGTGACGGTGTACCAGACGTAGTTGGTCAGCCCGGTCAGGGTGTAGGCGCGGGTGGGGCTGAGGATGCCGGTGATGGGTAGATAAGCAGTGCCAGTCTGGCTGTAGTATTCGATGCGCCACGTGCTGGTGGGCGGCAAATCGGTGTTGACCTGCCAGGTCAGGCGGATGGCGCGGTTGGCCGGTGAGCCGCGGAGTTGTAGAGAGGGAACAAACTGGTATGGGCCGAGGTCCCAAGCGCCTGCGACAGGGCGCGCGTTCCCATCCAAATCGGAATAAAAATCATAGGCTGGGAATAGGGTTGTTAGTCCATAGCTCTGGATCACGTCCGCCGCCGAGACCCCCGCGCCTCTCGCCGGGCTGCTTGCTTTCGGGTGAAAATCGAGGCCGGCATAGTCCACAAAGAGTTCATCCCTGCTCACCGACCGAGCGTCAATCTCTGTGGGATGCAGGGGAGGTTGATCCCAGGCAAAGGCGGTGTACATATTATAGGTAGACTCTAGTGCGCCGCTCCCACTCAAAGAACCGCCATCGACAATATTGTTGCGAAACACCTTGTTCCCTGTAGTGCGGAAGTAGGTCGCATTATTTGTATCTGCGCCCAGAATCAAATTATTGAACGCCAGGTGGTATCCCGTCCCCATGCTCCAGGAAGCGATGATACGAGTCGAATCACCGCTGTAGAGCACATTGTTGCACAAAACCAAGTTGCCCATTGTGTTAAAGGTCAGGGGGACATTTCTTTCGATGGCAATGATATTGTCGGCCACCAAGACGTCGTTGCATCCATCGTAGATGGCCATGCCGTTCCCGTGCGTGCCCAGGAAGCCACCGATCCGGTTGCCAACGATCTCCATTCTCTGACTACTACGAAAGGAGGCGTTAGTTCCCTCGTGATTTCGGATGGTGTTATTCCTGACGATCAGGTTGGTATGCCCAATGCATCGCAATCCGGCGCCGAAATTCATATCTATCGTGTTGTTTTCGACCAGATCGTCCACACCATCGAAAATGTAGATCCCATCTCCATAGTTGTGATGGATGAAGCAATTCCTGACGGCGAGACCTGTATGATTGTAGGTGGATGGCACGATGACGCCGCCGTTGCGGGTCCAGTTGCCACTAAAGCCCCTGATTTCAAACCCAGCGATGGTCACGTAACTCCCATATCTAAAACTTGGCGAAAAACCGACCTGTTTGTCGTTAATGCTGATGTTGTTTGTCAGATGACCGGTATCTCTGGGCCATACATAGATCCAATACTTGCCACTGCCATCGGGCGTGGGTGTGTAAAAGTACTCGCCGGGCTGATCCAGCAGGTGCGGATGGTTGTAGATCGAGTAGGCGTCCGGATTGGAACCGCCGGACACCGACAAAGGCGCAGAGAGAGGGTTGGCAAACGTGATGCTGCGCTGCGCCTGGCTGGAAGAGACGATACGGCGTGACTCGATATTATTGTTCTGCAGATGGAGCCACACCCAAACATCTGCGCCGGCCCAATAATTATCGGCCTGGGTCAGATAGTCGGAATCAATGAGGTGTGTGGTCAGGCCATCAGATTCCGCTTCGATGGGTATGAACAATTTTTGATTCTGGATGATCATGCTCTGATCCGGGTCCTGAGCCGGCAGCATAAAGTCACTATCCTCATATAGTACGACCAGATTGTCCACATTTGGATTCTGAGACTCCGGCAGTGCGTTGACCGCTGTGCGATATATGTTTGCATAGTGGGGATTCACCACTCCGTGCACGGTCAGATGTGGGTCATTGGCGGCGCACTGCACCCAACCGGTCAACACGCGGGTACCATCCAGTATGGGCGTCTCGCCGAGATAATTCTGAATTACGATGCGATTCCCCGGCTCGCCGTTGACCCCAATACTCACCTGCTCATGGTAGATGCCCTCGCGCACCCAAACGACATCCCCAGGCCGACTGGCGTTCACGCCCGCCTGGATGGTGGTATAGGCGTCGCCGTCACTGCCGGAACAATTCCGGTTGGCAATCGAGTAATTCTTCGCCGTGCAGTTCGCGACCAGCGCCCCATCAACGTATATATTGGCAGCCAGGCTGGCAAACGTTTCTTCGGGCGGCGTCGAACCCGATGCCACCCATCCCGACATCGCCAGCAGCGCCAGCGCCAGAAATGGTACAAGGATCTTGGTTTTCATCACACGTTCCTCCTGATTTTGAGTTGCTAAGACGTCGGGGCGACTCAATCCCCGCGTTGTATCAGCGGCAGATAGACGAACCGATCTGTCGGCATCACGCGCACCGTGTCGGTGAGAATGGGCGTGCTGTTTACCATTGCGTTGAGGGTGACGGTGTACCAGACGTAGTTGGTCAGCCCGGTCAGGGTGTAGGCGCGGGTGGGGTTGAGGATGCCGGTGATGGGCGAGGGCTGGTCGCCTGTTGGCCCCATGTAGCCGATGCGCCAGGTGCTGGTGGGCGGCAAATCGGTGTGGACCTGCCAGGTCAGGTGGATGGCGCGGTCGGCCGGCGCGCCGTGGAGCACAAGCCCTTCGAGTGGGATTTTGTAGATGTGAACGGCGTTGCGGGCAAAGGTGTCGCTGAATGAGCCGCCCACCACGGGCACGCTGCGGCCCTCGTCCACCACTTCGGCCAGACCGCTGACAGAGGTATCCAGCAGAAAGTTGACGTTGATGGTGGCCGGTTCGGTCACCGTGTAGAGCGCGCCGGGGATCGGGTCCGGCTCGGTCAGGCGGACGGCAAAGACATAGATGTAGCCGTCGTGGTAACGGACCATCGTGTCCACCCGGTTGGCCTGCGTGTTGGCATTATCGCTGACGTGGATGTTCGGCTCCGGGCCGAGAATGGCCGGCGCCAGGCGGGTGACCTGGTCGGTGAATTTGGCCATCGCGCCGTACCGGATGGTGTCGTATTCAAAGTAGTGAAACCAATTGATGCCTTTCATGCCGTGCACGACGTTCAGCCAGGCTTCCATAAACACCTGCTCCTCGGTTGGGGGAGGCGTTTCGTTCGCGCGGACATCGCAGACTTCGACGAAGGAGAACATGGGGATCAGGTCATAGTTCCTGGCCACAAGGAGATCCATGGCCGCGGCACAGGTCCATCGGCCCCCGGTCGGCTTTGTTGAGGTTGACCTGCAGCCGACGCTCCAGCGGGTAAATGTCAAAGCCCATCACGTCTACGGTAAATTGCCTTTTGCCGCCAAAGATGAAGGCGTTGTTCAAAAAGTCATAGTCTGTCCCGTAAGAGCCATAGTGGGGCAAATAGGTGCCCGCCAGGTTGATGATGACGGGATGTTGTGGGTCGTGCAGATGGCTGGCATAAGTCCAGGCGCGCAGGACGGCCGGCGGCACCCGCTGGGAGTGACCGCCCAGGTCGGGCTCGTCCATCCACATCCAGCCGGCCAGCGCCGGCATATCGCGCGTGGCGGTGACATAGTCGGTCAACACGTTGATGTTGGCGTTGCGCGCAAAGTGCCGACGGCGCTCCGGCTTGAGCGGGAGGGGCAGGCCGACGTCAAACCAGCGTTCCGGGCCAAACGCGTAGAACCCGTACTTGTGGGCATTGGTCAGGTAGTCGGTCCACGTGGCGACGTTGTGCGTCTGATACCACCCTTCGGCATACAGAGCGTTAATGTAACCGTTGTTTTTCCACGCGGCCATTTCGCTCGTGTTCAGGATCCAGGGCGTCACGGGGAAGAAGGGTTGGCCGTCCACGCGGAACGCGTTGTTTTCGTCAATGCCCACGCGCGGCGCGCCGTTGTAGGGCTTGTCCAGGTACTCGTTGATCTGGTCCAGGACGCCGCCGCCTGAATTGAGCAGTTGGGCCGTGAGGGTATAACTGCCGGCCGGCAGGTCGGCGTTGCGGAAGAGGAATTTCTCTTCAGCGGCAAGGCCGGTCTTTTCAAACACGATGGCACTGTAGCCATTGTTCCCGGCGATGCTGACCCTGAGGCGATTGGTCGGGTTGCCGTAGGCCGCGCTGGGAATTTGTGCATAGATGTACTGAGCAATGCGGGCGTGGAACGGCGCATGCCAGAGGTCAAAGCCGGTAAAAAGGTCGTTGAGGGACAGGGTACGATTGTAGATGCGCACTTCGTCCACATAGCCGTTGAACACCTGGGGATCGGAAGCCGACCGACCGATCAGCAGGTTGCTGGTTGAGTTGGCAATCGTCCCGCTGTAGGGCAGCGTGGCCATTTCCTTGCCGTTTATAAAGGTACGCACCGCACTTCCGTCATACGTGAACGCATAATGATTCCAGTGGGTGTTGTCCACGTCATAGGCCAGGAACCAGTTCGCGCGGGCTGTGCCTCGCGTGGTGATGAGCTGGACATATAATGCGCGCCCGCTAATTTGCACGTTGAACTGCCCCGGCTTATCCAGCAGGGTCCCATAGGTGCTGGTCAGCGCCTTTTTTGCCCAGAAGGAGACGCTGATCTGGTTCAGGCCGGAAAAGACGCCGCTGTCGGTGACGCTGATGTAGGCGCCGCCGGTCAGGTTGGCGGCCTGGTTGGCAATACCGGCGACAAAACCGCCGGCGCCGCCCTGCCACTGTCCCACCAGCCCGCTGGGAGAACTGTCGGTCAGGTTGCCGTCCAGACGCATATCCAGGCGCGTGCCGGCATCAGGCCAGGGCGGGAGCTGAGGCGGCTGGCCGGTCACGGTGATGAAGGTGGTGGTGCTGGCCACCGCAGTCGGGCTGCCGATGGGGTTATCACCGGAATCAAATTGACTCCACACCGAGACGGTGAGCGTGACGGTGTAGACGCCGGGGCGCATGTAGAAATGCGAGATGGCGATCCCGCTGTCGCCGGAGTAATAGTAGGGATCGCCGAATTTGGCGACATAGTCGTCGCCAAAATCCCATTCGTAGCGCCCCTTAAGGAGCATCTGCGTGTCCGTGTAGGTGGTGCCGGTCGCATCGAACAGGACTTCCTCGCCCACACGTATCGTGGAAGCAGGCCGCACGACAATGCGGGGTACGAGAGCAGAGGCCATACTTTCAGGGCCGTCCGCGGCCGTTGCCGCGCCGGTTAGCCATACGTGGAGCAAGACAATGAAAGCGAGCGGGGCAAGCGTGACTGCCAAAAGCCGGGTGATTTTCATTTTTCCCTCCTTGCACAATGAAATCTGTTGCTTTATGCACGGTGGCCGCATTCCTCCAGGTAGAGAAGAGCTACGAGCCATTTTTGAGAGCGAGCGGTAGATAAACCCGAAAGATGTCTTTTACGACATAAAACATTTTCGGTGGCGTCTCCGTGCCGTTCGGCGGCGGGGCCGGATCGTAAACCGTCACCGGGAAACTGCCCACCGTGCTCACGTCGGCGGCCCTGATGGTGGCCCTCAAGCGCGTGCTGCTGACAAAAGTGGTCGGACGGTCGCTGCCGTTCCAGCGCACCACGCTATTGGCCGTAAAGCCGGCGCCGTCCACGGTCAGAGTGAAATCGGCCGCCTCGTCCACGTCGAAAAAGGACGGGTTAATGCTCAACAACGTGAGCGGGGCCGGGCCGTTGTCCACCAGGATTTTGGACGTAAATGGCGCAAGGGTCAGGCTGCCGATCACGGTGTTTTGATCCAGGTCCAGATATTGCCGGTCGCCCAGGTTGATGACTATTGCCGTCTTGCTGGCGTTGTAAAATATCTTGCCGCGCGAGGGCTCGCCCTGAGGTTGGGTAAACCAGTTGGTCTTGGAGTGGGCCTCCAGGCCGCTGAACGCCTTCCAGCCGGAGAACGTGTAGCGCGTCCAGGAGGGGCCATAGGCGATGTGATTGTTCACGTAGGGGTGAAACAGGTAGTTATAGTCCGAGGACACCCAGTTGCTGAGACTGCGCGAGTATATCGTCCAGGCCTTGCTGTTCAGCCCAAAGAGGATGTTGTTGGCTACGGTCGCGCGGGTCTCGTCGCCACCCAGGCTGATGTGCGCGGCGTACTCGGTGCCGTAGGAGGCATTGTACACCGTATTGCCGACGATGGTGCCGGTCGAGCGCTGGTAGTTGATGCCGGTGATTGTCGTGCTGATGACGGTGTTGCCACGCGCCTCCACATCACGGGAATAGTGGTCTACGTACAGCCCCATCCCAAAGGCCGCGCGCGAGGGATGACAGCCGTCCACGTTGCCGGGGATGTCCACGATGATGTTGTTGAGCAATCGGACGTTGTACACTTCGGTCGCCGAGAGGTTGTCGGTGCCGAACGTCCTGACGCCGCCGCAGTCGGCTTTGGAATAGCAGGACTGGGTGATGAAATTCTTTTCCAGCGTCGTGTCGTGGCCGAACACATCTACGCCGTTGTAGCCGATCCGCTCCAGACGATTGTAGCGCAGCGTGTTGCCATAGCCGGAATCGCGTGGGTCATATGTCCTGATCCGAATTCCGTCGCCGTTCTCGGTGCACTCGTCGCTGGTCTGGCCGCAGCCCATGCCGGATTTGCCCAGATTCTGGATGAGCGCGATGTTGCGGATGACATTATCCTCGAAGGTGGATTCGGCGAAATAGCCGGTGATGCCGAAATGGTTGGCCCCATCAATGAGGTTGTTCGTGAACGTCATATGATGTCCACCGCGCAACCCCTTGCGACCGTCGGAGGGCCGCTCCAGCCAACTGCTCAGCCGGACGCCGGCGGAATTCACGTCGCGGATGGTGACGTTGCGCACCGTGATGTGATGATAGATATCTCGGCTCATCCCGCCCGGCGTGCCGATGCCGTGATTGAACCAGTTCTTGATCTCGAGATTGTCAATGATGATATAGGCGGTTTCCGAGCCGTCGCTGAGCATGATGCCCCCATCCCTGATCCGGTTGGGGTCGGGGTCGGTCGCGAACACCACCGACCCTTCGATGTTGGCCGGCGTGCCCGAGTCCGAATACAGGTAGACCCGCCGCGTTCCGGCGTCATAGTACCACTCGCCGTCCCGGTCCAGCGTGGCCAGATGGTTGTTGATGAAATACCCCCAGCCGATACAATCGCCCCAACTGGAGATCAGGCAGGACAATCCTTTGTTCAGCGTCAGCGTGGTGCCGCTGGAGCCGGTGACCTGGCGTTCGAGCATGGACCAGCGGATGTTCTTGATGTGCACGATGGCGCCGGTCCAGTTTATGCCGGACGGCAGTTCGTTGTCTACAATCTGGTTGCTGCCGGCGCTGTGGCTGTCCACGAACGAATAGCCGCCGTTGGCCGTGCCCAGGTTGGGCCAGCGGCCCAGCGTCAAGCGTTGACCATTGCGGAACAACTGGTTGATGCCCAGCGGGAACGCGCTCTCCGGCACGCTGGCCCAGTAGATTTTGCCCGAGTAGACGGCCCAGCCGGTGATCGGCAGCGAACCGGAGAGGATCGGTTTATTGGCGCATCCCGCCGGGTACGAGCCGAAAGTGATCGGGGCGTCTGCCGTGCCCGCCCATTTGATGACCAGTTGCTCGGCCCGCCAGGTGTCGCCGCACTTGAACAGCACCCGGTCGCCGGGCTGGAGGTTCAGCGAGTTGATCTTGGCAATGGTCTTGAACGGCGTTGACTCGGACCGGCCGTTGTTGCTATCGCTGCCGCCCGAACTGGAGACGTAATAGGTCGTCCCGCCAGCCCGCACAGGCCGGACCGGCATGATGGCGGCGAGCAGGGCCAGCGAGATGACAAACCGGAGGGGAAATCCCAAAATAGAAAAAACGGTCTTGTTCATAGCCACCTCACGCATAAGGTCGTGAACTCGATCTGGGATAAGGTTCTCCCCCAGTTTTCGGTCAGCGCCCCCGCAACACCAGCGGCAGGTACACGAACCGGTCCGTCGGCATCACCCGCACCGTGTCGGTGAGAAACGGCGTGCTGTTCACCATCGCGTTGAGGGTGACGGTGTACCAGACGTAGTTGCGTAGGAATGGCTGAATAGTTACCTTGTTCCTTCAATATCTCCGATTACTGCAACAAACAGCCCAAACGTTTCGAGATTTCGCAGGCGTGCCTCATCACCACCTCGCCTAGATGGGGAAGCGTCTCGACGGTCAGCCGGGTTGCCGGCCCCGAAATGCCCAGCGAGGCCAGCACCGTCCCGTCGTACCCCCGGATGGGCGCCGCGATGCATCTGACGCCCGGATAGAGTTCCTCGTCGTCCACTGCATACCCCTGGGCGCGAATCTGCTGGCAGTGGGTCCGGAACCGGTCGGGATCGGTGATCGTGGCGGGGGTGTAGCGCCGAAAATCCAGCCGCTCGATCACCGCTTCGCACTCCTCATCGGGCAAAAAGGCCACCAACGCCTTGCCGACCGCCGTACAGTGAATCGGCTCCCGCTGGCCGATCTCCGTGTTGACGCTCACTACTTCCGGACTGATCTCCTGGGCGATATAGACTACCTGGTTCTCCATCCGCATGGCCAGATGGACCGTCTCCCGAGTCTCTTGCAACAATTTCTTCATAGCCGGGCGTGCCTGAAGATAGACGTCGTTGTTGCCCAGAATCCGGCTGCTCAAGGCGATCATTCTCGGACCAACCGTGTATTTTCTGGTCTCCGGGTCCTGCTCTACATACCCCCTGGTCCTCAGAATAGACAGCAGCCGATAGACCGTGCCCTTGTCCAGGCCCAGTGCCCTGGACAATTCGGAGACTCCCATCGCCCGACCGGCATCTGCCAGGGCCTCCAGTAACCTTGTTCCTTTTGCAAGGGAACCGGCACTCACTTTGGTCATCGTCACGCCCCAGAAGGATTCTTGCTGCCGAGAGGGAGAGGAAAGCGCGATTCTGCAACGGCCACAGATCATACCGCAAGCCTCCTCACCCTCTCCCAGATTATACAAATATGTTGTGCTATTGTCAACGCTTTATTGACATTTGCAACATAAAGTTATATAATTGTGAAACAAGATGCCCCACAATGACGCTGCACGCACATCTCAAGAGAGGTTCCCCCATGATATTGACCGGTGGCGAAATCGTCGTAGAGTTCCTTGTCCGTCATCGCATCCCCTATCTGGTGGGTATCCCCGGCCACGGTTGCCTGGGCCTGGTGGATGCGCTGAGAAACTACCCGCAGCAAATCCAACTCCTTCAGGTTCGTCACGAACAGAGCGCCGTCCATCTGGCCGACGGCTATTACCGGGTCACCGGCACGCCCCTGGCTGTCTTGACTTCCATCGGCCCCGGCGCGATGAACACGGTGATCGGCGTGGCCTCTTGCTTTGTGGATTCCATTCCCGTGCTGGTGCTCACCGGCAACGCACACACCCACATGGCCGGACGCGGCGTGCTGCAAGAGATCGAGCGCCGGCATGATGCCGATAGCCTCAGCGTGTTTGCGCCGATTGCCAAGCGTACATGGCGGCCCTCGCGGGTTGACCGACTGCCGGCCATCCTCCGGCGGGCCTTTATCGAGATGCTCGGCGGGCGGCGCGGCCCGGTCGTCGTTGACCTGCCGATGGATGTGCAATGCGACAGCGCCGAGGTGCGGGTGGAGGAACTGGCCAGCGTCCGCCCGCCGGGCTGCCCCATGCCCGACCCGACGTTGATCGAGCAGGCCGGGCGGCTGCTCCTGCAGGCGCAACGCCCCGTCCTGGTCGCCGGAGGAGGCGTCATCGCCGGCCATGCGTGGGACGAGTTGCGCGCGCTGGCCGAATTCCTCGGCGCGCCGGTGGTGACCACGATGATGGGCAAAGGGGCCTTTCCCGAAGACCATCCCCTTTCCGGATTTCACGGCGGCTCCAAAGGCACCACCTGCGGCAACGCGCTCACCGCCCGCGCCGACGTGCTCCTGGCCGTCGGCATGCGCTTTGCCGACGAGTCCACGTCTTCCTACCGGCATGGCGTGACCTATGCCATTCCCCCCACGCGGTTGATCCACGTTGACCTGGACCCTGCCGAGATCGGCAAAAATTACCCGGCCGAGGTGGGCATCGTGGCCGATGCCAGGGCCGCGCTGGCGGCGCTGTTGGAGTGGCTGAGAGCCAGTAGCGCCCCACGAGATTACCGCCGCAGCGCCTACTTCGCCGAAATTCAGCGCCTGCGGGAGGAATGGCTGGCCCGCGTGCGCGAACTCGCCACCTCCGATCACACCCCGGTCACCATCTCCCGCCTGATCGCCGAACTGCGCGCTTTTCTCCGCCGGGATGCCATCGTCCTTACCTCGTCGGGGAACACCCAGGCCCAATGGTTCCAGGAAGCGATGGTCTATGAACCGCAGACCAACCTGACCACCGGGGGTTTTAGCACGATGGGCTGGACGCTGCCCGCCGCGTTGGGGGCCAAACTGGCTGCGCCGGAACGCCAGGTGGTCGGGCTGTTGGGCGACGGCGATTTCCTGATGACGGTGCAGGAACTGGCGACGGCGGTGCAGTACGACCTTCCCGTCGTCTATGTGGTGGCCAACAACGCCGGCTGGATCGCCATCCGCGACCTGCAGGCGGCCGTCTATGGGCCGGCGCGGGCAGCCGGCGCCGAGTTCCTCAAGGATGGACGCCCTATCTCGCCCGATCTGGCAGCCATCGCCCGCGGCTTTGGCTGCTACGCCGAACGCATCTCGGCGCCTGAGGAGGTGCGTCCGGCGTTGGAGCGGGCCTTTGCCTCCGGGCAACCGGCGGTGATCGAGGTGCTGGTCGAGCGGGACTATCCTCTCT
This sequence comes from Anaerolineae bacterium, assembly GCA_034432855.1. Classification (GTDB taxonomy): domain Bacteria; phylum Chloroflexota; class Anaerolineae; order B4-G1; family B4-G1; genus DAOUBA01. The sequence goes on from DAOUBA010000058.1 coordinate 13,831, forward strand.
CCGGCAGCCCGGCGGTGGGCTGGTGGGATGTGCCGGTGCCCACCTATCTGACCCAACAACGGGCCCGCTATGAGCAGGAACGGGCCGAGGAACAATAACTTCAGGAGGAGGCATGTCGCCGATTCGCGTGGCCATTGTGGGCTGTGGCCGAATTTCCGATTTGCACGCGCTGGGCTACCGTGACGTGGAAGGGGCGCGCATCGTTGCCGTGTGCGACACCAACCGCCGTCGCGCGCAGACGAAGGCCCGCGCATGGGGAGCGGAACGGGTCTACACCGATTACCGGCAGGTGCTGGATGACCCGGAGATAGATCTGGTGGAGTTGCTGGTGCCGCACGACCTGCACGCTCCGATGACCGTCGCCGCGTGTCGCGCCGGCAAGCACGTCTCGGTGCAAAAGCCGATGGCGCACACCGCTGCGGAGGCCGATCAGATGATCGCGGCGGCCCAAGAGACGGGGGTGGTGCTGCGGGTGTACGAGAATTTCGTCTTTTATCCACCGCACGTCCGGGCCAAGGAGATGATCGAGGCCGGCGAGATCGGCGAGCCGCAGATGATCCGCCTCCACGTGAGCACCGGCAGGAGCAAAACCGGCTGGAAGGTGCCGTTGAGCGCGTGGGCCTGGCGATTCGACGAGAAACGCTGTGGCGGCGGGCCGCTGGTTTTCGACCACGGCTATCATCTGTTCTCGCTGGCCTATCACCTGATGGGGCCGGTGGAGCGAGTGGTGGCCTGGATTGACCGCTCGCCGGTCATGCCGACCAAATATCTCGACGCGCCGGCGGTGATGATGTTTCAGTTCAAAGCCCCCCGTCGCTATGGGGTGATGGACTTTGCCCACACGCCCGAGATGGTGATGGAGTCGCTCTATTACAACGACGACGACCGGGTAGAGGTGATCGGCGAACGCGGCATCATCCTGGTCAACCGCTGCACGGCCAAAACGGTGGACCTGCCGCCGTTGATGCTCTTTCGGGACGGCAAAACCACCGCCATCCCCGTGGAACGCTTTGAATGGCACGACAGTTTTGTGGACTGCACCCGGCACCTGATCAAGGTGCTGAGCAGCGGCGGGCAGCCGGTGCTGGACGGGCCGACGGGCAAAGCGGTGCTCCAGTTTACCCTTGCTGCCCACATCTCGGCCCGCGAAGGCCGCGAAGTGCGCCCGGACGAGGTACGTTGATGCCGAAAGGAGACGAATGATGAACGAGCAGACGGAAAAACTCTCGGTCAAAACCAAACTGCTCTACGGCGTGGGCGATGTCGGCAATGCCGTCGTCAACTCGGCCATTCAGTTCTTTCTGCTGGCTTTCTACACGGACGGCGCGCTCATTGCGGCGGGCTTAGCCAGCACCGCCCTCTGGGTAGCCAAGTTCTGGGATGCGGTCAACGATCCCTTGTTCGGCTGGATTTCCGACCGCACCACCTCGCGGTTTGGCAAGCGCCGCGTCTATATAATCTTTGGCGCCCTGCCACTGGCTATTTCCATCGCCTTGCTCTGGCGCGTGCCCCTCGGCCTATCCGAGTGGGGGTCTTTAATCTGGATTGCCCTGACCTTTGTGCTCTTCGACACGTTGTGGACGCTGACCAACGTGCCCTACTATGCGCTGACCGCCGAGTTGACCGAGGACTATGACGAGCGTTCCAGCCTGACCGCCTTTCGTATGGTGCTCGGCGTGCCGGCGTACATCGTGGGCGCTGCCCTGACCCCCTTCCTGGTCGGCCTGTTCGCGGACAAACGGACGGGATACGGCGTGGTCGGCGTGGTCTACGGCCTTCTGGCTGCCATTGTGCTGTGGATCGCGGCCGCCGGCATTCGCGAACGCCAACAGATCGCCGCGAGCAAGGCCGAAACGCCCCCGTTGCGCACGTTTTTAGAAACCTTCCGCAACCGGCCGTTTGTGCGGCTGATTGTGGCCTTTTTGCTCGCCAACGTGGCCTTTGCGCTGATCAAGACGCTGCTCTACTATTTCCTCACCTACCAACTGGACATGGAAAAGCAGGTGTCGGTGGTGATGTTCATCCTGTTGCTCCTGGTGGTTCTGTTTCTCTTTCCCTGGAAAAAATTGTCCGAGCGCCTCGACAAGGGGCCGGCTTACGCCCTGGGGCTGCTCATCGGCGGGGTGGCCATGGCGCTGACCTTTTTCCTGCCGCATCGGCCGACGCCCTGGGTGTACGTCATCGCGGTTTTGGCCGGCATCGGCTTTTCGGCGCAGTGGGTCTTTCCCTGGGCGATGGTGCCCGATGTGGTCGAGATTGACCGGCTGGACACCGGCGAGCATCGCGGGGGAATGTATTACGGGGTCTGGGGGCTGGCTACCAAACTGTCCGATGCGCTGGGCCTGGTCGCTGCCGGTTGGGTCTTGCAGCTCTCCGGTTATGTGCCCAACGTGGCGCAGAGCGCCAGCACGCTGTTGGGCATCCGCTTGTTCTTCGGGCCGGTTCCATTGCTCTTTATCCTCTTCTCGCTGCCGTTGTTGTTCCGGTATCCAATCACCCGCCGGAGTCACGCCGCGCTGTTGGCGAAACTCGAGACGGCCGGGAAGGAGTAACGGATGAAAGGACGCGGGTTGGTCGGCGCGTATGCGCGTGGGTTGTACCATGCATGTGGGGTGCGACAACCGGAAGGACGGCCGCTCATCGGGATCGCCAACTCGTGGAACGAACTGGTCCCCGGCCACATTCATCTCCGCCAGGTGGCACAGGCGGTCAAAAGAGGTGTGCGGGCGGCCGGCGGTATCCCGCTCGAGTTCAACACGATTGGGCTGTGCGACGGCATCTGCCAGGGTGCGGGGATGCACGCCGTCTTGCCCAGCCGCGAGATCATCGCCGCCTCGGTCGAGTTGACGGCGCGGGCCTACGGATTCGACGCCATCGTCTGCCTGGCCTCGTGCGACAAGATCGTGCCGGGGATGTTGATGGCGGCGGCACGGCTCGACCTGCCGACCCTCTTTGTCAGCGGCGGGTTGATGGCCGAGGGGGAATGGGAGGGCAAACGGCTGGTGACCAGCGACATCAAAGAGGCCATCGGCCGCGCCCGCCGGGGTGAGATCAACCGCCGCCAGTTGCACCAGATCGAGCGGGCGGCGTGTCCCGGCCCCGGCATCTGCAATATGATGGGCACCGCGAACACGATGTGTATGGCCCTGGAGGCGGCGGGGCTGAGCATGCCCGGCAATGCGACGATCCAGGCCACCGAACCCGCCTCGCGTCGGGTCAACCCCGCACTGCTGGACATGGCCCGCGCTGCAGGGCAGCATGCTGTAGCAAACATAGAGCGCGGAATCGCCTTTCGTCAGGTCGTGACCGCCGCGACGCTGCGCAACCTCATTGGCGTGGTGCAGGCAGTCGGCGGTTCGACCAACGTGGTGTTGCACCTGGCGGCGCTGGCGACGGAGCTGGGCCTGACGCTCGACCTGGACGAATGGGACCGCATTGGACGGCAAACGCCTTTGCTGGCGCGCTTCAAGCCGTCGTCGCCGCGCCCGGTCTCCGACCTTGGACGGGCGGGTGGTGTGCCGGCCCTGCTTAAACGGCTGGCCCCGCTTCTGGACATGGACATCCCCACCGCTTTCGGCGGCACGCTGGCCGAGGTAGCGGCGCAAGCCGAGATCGCCGACCCCGAAATCATCCGCCCGTTGGACGACCCGTTGTCTCCCCTAGGGGGTATCGCCGTGCTGCGGGGCAACCTGGCGCCCGACGGCGCCGTGGTCAAGATGAGTGGGGTCTCGCCGGCGATGATGCGTCACGTGGGGCCGGCGCGGGTGTTCGACCGTGAGGAGGACGTGCAGGAATGTCTGCTGGGCGGGCGGGTCCGGCCGGGGGATGTGCTGGTCGTGCGCTACGAGGGGCCGCGCGGCGGGCCGGGGATGCGCGAACTGTCGCTGCCGGCGGCGATCATGGTCGGCATGGGGCTGGCGGACTCGGTGGCAATGGTCACCGACGGGCGGTTTTCCGGCGCGACACGCGGGCCGTGTATCGGGCACGTCTGCCCGGAGGCCGCCGTCGGCGGGCCGCTGGCCGCCCTGCGCGACGGCGACATCATAGAAATTGACATCCCGGCCCGCACGTTGAACGTCCGCCTGAGCGACGAGGAACTGCGGGCGCGTCTGCGCGACTGGGTGCCACCATCGAAAGAAATCCCGCCGGGATTCCTGCGCCTCTATGCCCGTCACGTTGGTCCCGCCAGCCATGGAGCGGTACTCGGGCTGGGCGAGTAGGGCCGGGGTGTTCGTGTGCGTCCTGTGCCACGCATGGCAGATTTTGCTTGCGCACACCTATACCCGGCACGAGGGCTGGATAGACTCAGTGGGTCGGGTCACGTCGTAGCGGGGCATCTACTACGCCGTGCGCGGCAGCGTGAGCGTGACGCGGGTTGAGACGCCGGGGACGCTATCTACCGTGAGAGTGCCCCCGACGACGGCCATCAGCGTGCTGTGGAGCGCCAACCCCTGGCCGCTTGTTTCGGACGGGCTGAAAGCCTGATCCACGCCTACTCCGTCGTCCTCAACGGTGAGTACAAGTCCGCCTGTCCTGGAATCCACCGCAGGATCGCGCCAGGCAGCGGCAATGCGGAGATGGAGCGGTCGCTCCGTGTCCTGGCCGCGTCCGTGACGGGCAGCGTTGCGAATCGCCTCGCGCGCTGCGCAAAAGAGCACCTCTGCAATGACCGGAGGGAGCAGACGAGCCTCCCGTTCCGCCTGGGGTTCAATATCCCACGCCACCCGGTCGAAGGTCTGCCCGAATTCCTCCTCCACGGCGCGGCGCAGCGCGTCCACCAATCCCCAACGGGCAACCTCCGGCACGACCGCCGTGGGCATCTCGCGCAAGAGATCGGCAATCTGGCGATGGGCCTGGGTCAGCAGCGCGGCGACCTCCTCCGGCCGGCCGCTGTCCAACGTGAGCAGCGCGGCGTGCAGGCGCGGGAGGACGTCGTCGTGCAGCGTGCGACGGGCGCGGTGGTCGAGCACCCAACTGTGGGCCAGCCGCTCGCGCTGCAGGGCCATCAGGCGGCGGGCCATCTCGGCGCCGGCCTGCGCGTCAATCAGCCGCTCTCCACCGGCGCGGGCGATTTCGATCTCCTCCTGGGTGTACAGGCCACCGTCGCGCTTTTCCCCCAACAGCAACACCCCGATCAGACCCCGTTCGCTCCACAGGGGCACGGCCCACACGGCGCCCGCGTACTGCGCCGGATCGAGCGGCACGCACATCGTCTGCGGCGAAGTGAATCGTCCGGCGAGATCGCCGAGCGACGGCGGTTCGCCGCCGGGGTAGGCCAGTGGCGCGCCTGCAAGCGGAGCAAGCGGCCCCAGGGCGATGAGGTAGGCCACACGCGCCCCCAGCACATCCGCGCACAGCGCGCGGAAAGGCGTGGCCGCGTCAGCGTCAGACGACGCCGCTGAAGCGAGCAGGTGTTCGTACAGCCGCTGGCTGCCGATGAAGGGGCGCAGGTTCTCGATGCTGCGCTCACGCTCGGCAAAGGAGCGCCAGCCGAACAGCGCATAGAAGGCAATGATCAGCAGTGTGCTCAAGAGAAGGCTGTAGGCCGGGCGCAGGTGGATGGCCAGGCTCCAGCCGGTCAGCGCACTGTAACCGGCAGCGAGAATCACGGCGCTACGCCACTGGCGGAAAAATCCACGCCGTGGCAGCGCCTTGCCGGTGAAAATCTCATAGGAGACGACGCCCTGTCCCAGCAGGATGACCGCTAGGCCGATCAGCATGGCGGTGACGAGGTCGAACCAGGCGACGGCGAGGGCAATGTCAGCATAACCGATGCCGGTACGAGAGAGTGAACCGTAGCGGAAAGTCAGTGCGACCCATCCCATCACCAGCGCCACGAGCAGGCTGACGGCGAGCAGCGCGAGCGAGGAGGCGATCAGCCAGGGGCGGGCGCGGCGGCGGGCGAGATCGCCCATCACGCGGGCCGAGGGCCCCGGACGGCGCAGTGCATCGAGTGAGAGCGTGATACACAGAACGATGTAGATGGGGTAGACCACGAGCAGGAGCGGGACGCCGCCTACCGCCAGCGTTCCGGGAAGAACCAACGCCGTCACCTGCCAGAAAGAGGGAAGCGCCCCCGCAGCAAGCATCCCCAAGAGGCCCAGGCCAAGGAGGAGCACCAGGGGGAGCCAGAACCGGTGCCGGCGACGGGGCAGGGTCTGTGCGCCATCCCAGAAACCAGCGTACCAGAGCATTGCCACGTACCAGGCCGGCGGTGAGAGGATCACCGGCACCCAGCCCACGCGCCACCAAAACTCGAGCCCCCTTCCCAGGTAGTCCAGGCCGCGCCCCAGGATGGCGGTGTGGCTGATGAAGAACACGCCGCCCATCAGCAACCCTCCACCCGCAAGCCAGACGCCCCAGGAACGACGTTCGGCGTTGAGGAGCACCGTCAGCCCCAACCAGAGCAGCAGGAAGGTGTTGAACAGCGAGACGGCCAGCCCAGCCCAGTCGAGGAAAAAATCGCCGGTCATTCGTCTACTTTACTCGCAACTCCTCCCATTCGCCACCCCGGTTGATCTGGCACTCCCACCGGTAACCATCCAGCCCTTCATTGATTCTGGCGCAATGGATGGTCACGGTGTGGTTCTGCGCTTGTTCGATGTATTGGTGGCCGATTCTTTCGACGATGGCATCGGCCAGGTCAACGATGGCAGGTTCGGGGATTTCGGGTTCCGTGACCTTGCAGTGGAGCCATTCGGCCATTTGACAGGAAACCGTCCAGGCATCGGCGTTGGGGTTGCTTGCGTGGATATAGTCCATCACGGCGTCGGCGGTGTTCTCCGAGAGATATATCTCCCGTGGCAGCCAACCGCACGCCAGAAGGAGAATCGCGAGCGTCGTACCCAATATAAGAATTCTCCAGAAGGATTGCATGTCTCCCTACAAATCCAATTCCACCCACTTGCCCGACGGGTCCGCCACGCGAGGGATACCGTCTTCGTCCCACAGGATCAACTGGCGGCGGTGGTAGATGAGCGCCGCTCGCGTGCGCGCCACCTTGTCGTCCGTCGTGCTGCCGGCCAAACCCCAGGCGGCATAGATCTGCCCGTTGGTGCGGCTGACGGCGCGCGCATCCCGAAAGCCCAGTCGTGCGGCGATTTGCTCGTTGGTCAGCCCCTGCGCCAGCAATGCCACCACCTCGCGTTCGTTCGGCTCCAACAGCGCCAGCGGGTCATATTCGTCTTTGTAGCGCACCTCCTGCACCCGCGCCTCGATTTCCGGGTCAATGAAGGAGCGTCCGGCGACGGCGTCGCGCAGCAGGGGCACGATGCTCTCCGGCAGCAGATAGTTGCTCTTGCGGACGTAGGCATAATGGCTCAGGATGCCCGAGCGCAGGAAATCGCGGTAGTAGGCATCATCGTCCTGGATGGAGTAAAAGACGACCGGCAGGCGCGGATATTCGCGCCGCAAGGCGACGGCGGCCTGGATGCCGTTCATCTCCCCGGCCAGTTGCACATCCATCAACACCACGTCGGGCGGAACGGAAAGGCAACACGCGAGCGCCTTCTCGCCGTTGGCGGCCTCGCCCACCACCTGCACACTGCCAGTGGCCTCCAGCCCAATTTTGAGCGCGCGGCGCAGTGCGGCGTTGTCTTCCACCAGGAACGTCTTGAGCATTGCGACCTCGGTGCAGCCCATAATTGTAACCGATTTGCCCCCGCGCATCAAGCACTCAAGTGCATGCAGGTCGAATTGCCAATTCGAACTGCGTCAAGCACTCAAGTGCGCGGAATTGTGACATCGAGGCGTGGACTCAGTCTCGCCTCTTGCGGTAGAATGGTCGTAGAACGAAGGAGCAAGCGCCTATGATAGACACAATATTCAACCTGTGCATCTGGCTGTTGTACCGGCTGGCCGGCCTGCTCCACACAACTTACCAGGCGGTCAATGTATGGATTTTTGTGGTGATCTGGCCGTTGATCACCCTCGCCCTGATCGTAGCCGTGGTGGTGCAGCGGTCGGAGATTCGGCGACTGCGCGCCAGGAGGTGAGCCCGATGAAAGTCAAGATGATTCTGCCGGCGCTGACCGAGGCCAAAAGCCCGTATTGGCGCCCCATCAAGTACTCGCTCTTCCCGCCGTTGGGACTGGCGACGCTGGCGGGGTATCTCTCCGCGGACGACGAGGTCGTAATCCAGGATGAGCACGTCGAGACGCTGGGCCTGGACGACGAGCCGGACCTGGTTGCGATTGAGGTGTACATCACCTCGGCGCGACGCGCCTACGAACTGGCCGACCACTACCGGGCGCGGGGGGCGCACGTGGCGCTGGGCGGCCTGCACGTGACCGCACTGCCCGAGGAAGCCACCCGCCACGCCGATACGATCTTTCTCGGCCCCGGCGAGGACACCTGGCCCGCCTTCCTGGCCGATTTGCGGGCGGGACGGCCGGGGCGGGTCTACCGCTCAACCGTGCGCTGCCTGGCGGGGATGCCACGCCCGCGCCGCGATCTCATCAAGCGCCACCTCTATCTTGCGCCCAATTCGCTCGTCGTCTCGCGCGGCTGCCCGCACCACTGCGATTTCTGCTACAAGGATGCCTTCTTCGCGGGCGGCAAGTCGTTCTACACCCAGCCGCTGGACGAGGCGCTGGCGGAGATCGAATCGCTGCCGGGCCGCCACCTGTTTTTCCTCGATGATAACATCTTGGGCGACGCGCGTTTCGCAGCGGCTCTATTCGACGCGATGCGTGGGATGGGGCGGGTATGGCAGGCAGCGGGAACGGTGCAGGCTGTTCTCCAACCCGGCCTCCTGGAAAAGGCCGCGGCGAGCGGCCTGCGCAGCCTGTTCGTCGGCTTCGAGACGCTTCATCCGGGCAATCTGAAGGCGCAGCACAAGATGCATAATCTCAACCGTGATTACCGCGTCGCCATCCGCCGTCTGCACGATCACGGGGTCATGGTCAACGCGAGTTTCGTCTTTGGGATGGACGAGGACAACGAGACGGTGTTCGACCGCACAGTGGAATGGGCGCTCGAGCAGGGCATCGAAACGGCGACGTTCCACATCCTCACCCCCTACCCCGGCACGGCGCTCTTTGCGAGGATGGAGGCCGAGGGGCGTATCACGACCTACGACTGGGACCTCTATGACACGCGCCACGTGGTCTTCCGTCCGGCCAGGATGTCGGCAGAGGCGCTGGAAGCAGGCTACTGGCGCGCCTACGAGCAGTTCTACCGCTGGGGATCCATCTTCCGCGCAGCCTGGGTGCAAGGTACGTGGCGCGAGCGGCTACGCCATCTGGCCTATGCGGGGGGCTGGAAGAAATTCGAGCCGCTATGGGACGTGATCATCCGCGCCGGTCAGGTCTCGCGGTTTCTGCCGCTGTTGGAGAGGGTGCTGGATGGGGCAAGTTTGCAAGTAGGCAAGTTTGCAAGTATGCAAGCATGCAAGTATGCAGGTGGGCAGAGGTATGCAGGGTGGCAAACGGGGGTGCGTTTATGAAGTGGTCATTGGGTAAACAGGCTGGTCTGGTGCAGGAGCCCTTGTGGGCGGAGGCGCAGAGGAGCGGGAGAGCAGGGTAGCCGGGGTGAGAGGGAGACAGGGGAGGGGTCAATACTCTCGTCGGCCAGAAATCGCAAAGGGGTACCCATCAGGCCGGCTGTAACAGGATAGTTTCGTGAGCCAGTGTATCCGCAGCGTAAGCCAGGGCTGCTAGGATCTCGGCGTGGGTCGGGCGAGGATAGGCATCCAGCAAGTCGGCTTCGGTGGCCCCTTCACCAAGTTTCTGGATGATGAGTTCGACGGAGATGCGCGTGCCGCGAATGACGGGCTTGCCCATCATCACGTCTGGGTTGATCTCGATGCGATCCGCCAGGGATAGCGCGCTGATTAGCGACATCTCAACCTCCCTCGTTATCTGCAGGCGATTGTAACACACTTCGCTATAGACTGTCAAGACCGAGGCGGCAGTGGAGTTCATAGCCGTCCCGCTGAGGGGGCAGCCCCAGCACCCGGACCGTCCCCCGGTCGGGGCGGCGCAGCCCCTCCACGCACTCAATGGTGGTGGTCTTCCCGGCGCCGTTGGGGCCGACCATGCCGAAAATCTCCCCCTCCTCCACGGTGAAGGAGACGCCGTCCACAGCGCGCACCGGCCCGTAGGATTTATGCAGGCCGTTGACCTCTATCGCGATGCTCATTGGCTCACTCCTGTAGAAATGTCAGCGCGAGGGCCAGCAGGCCGATCCCCAGCAGCAGGACCATCGTCCCCACATCCGCCGCGCCCAGGATGTGAAGAATAACCACCGCCACACCCATTGCCAGGGCCAGCGCCCTGAGGATCAGAGTGACCATTTTGTCGATCTTACTGCTCATGCGTGCCTCCCTGTCTGGGATACAGGATATTTTCCAATGCGTCCATATAGGCCGCAAACGCCGCCCGCCCCTCCGGGGTGGCCCACACCCACGTTTTGGGGCGCCGGCCGACGAAGGTCTTTTCCACCCGCACATAGCCTGCCTCTTCCAGCCGCTGTAGGTGCACGCTGAGGTTGCCGTCGGTCAGGCCCAGCAGGTCCCGCAGAAAGGTAAAGTCAGCCCGGTCGCCTTCATCCAGGCCGACCAGCGCGGCCATAATGCGCAGCCGGGTTGGCTGATGGATGACAGGGTCCAATTCCGGCATGTCACCTCCCATACCGGAGGGCCCGGAGGCCGCCGCCGATGAGGGCCCCGCCGCCCAGGAGCGCGACACCCAGGTTGAAATACCCTGGCAACCACGTCGCCAGCGCCACGGCCAGCAGGCCGATGAAGAGCCCGATGATGCTGATGCTCCAGTGGGTGAAGAGGCCGAATTGGACGTAGCCCAGCGCGATGGTCAGGACGATGAGCAGGGCAAGGTGGAGCCCGCTGGTGTAGAGTTGTAACTTCCAGATGAGCACGCCGTCAAAGGCCGCCAGGGCCAGCCAGTAGAGGAGAAGAGACGACCAGAGGCTGGAGGATTTCGTCCGCGCCCGCTGGGCCATCCGAATGCCCAGATAGATGCTGCCCAGGATGCCGAGGGTGTTGAGGGGCGCCCAGAGCCAGTTGATGGTCTGCTACCGCGTTTCTGCACGATTTGCGGCTGGGCGGGGTGGGGAGGCATTGCACTGCTGCTGGTGATTGCCCACATTTGCGGCACTTCTACCCGAGGGAGGGACTTTCGGAGGGGCGAGCGCTTCGCGCCCGCCCCTCCGATTTCTTCTTTCTCTGGACATGTGGGTAATCCCAGTGCGTTTGACCTTGACAAATCAAAGGGATCGGTGTATAATGTTGTTATAACAAGACTACAGGATTACAGGATATTGACATATCAGGCGCGAGGAGCATTATGGTTGATCGCGTTGAGATTGCTAACGTCGGAGCCATAAGCAAAGACAGCCCTATTCCCCTCTATTTTCAGCTCAAGGAACTCTTGCGGCAGGAGATGGAAAGTGGACGCTGGCTGCCAGGACAGCAAATTCCTTCCGAACCGGAGTTGTGCGAAGCCTTCGGCGTGAGCCGTACGGTTGTGCGTCAGGCGCTAAGAGAGTTGGAGTATCAGGGGCTGCTATATCGTGAGCAAGGCAAGGGCACTTTTGTAGCACAGCCCAAGATCAGCGAGAGCCTGATGCAAGACCTGTCTGGCTTCTACGAGGATACGGTGTCCAAAGGACTCGCGCCGGTCACGCAGGTGTTAAGGCAAGAGGTTCAACCAGCCTCTAAGAAAATCGCCGACTATCTCCAGATCGAGCCCGGTGACAAAGTTATTGTGATCGAGCGTCTGCGCTCTGTGGGCAGCGAGCCTATTGTGTTGGTGACGACCTACCTTCCTTATGACTTGTGTCCCGATCTCGTCAACGAGGACCTGAGCACTCAATCCCTTTATGCTCTGTTGGAGGGCAAATATGGCCTGTTGCTTTCTCACGGTCGGCGGACAATCGAGGCTGTGGCAGCAAATCAGTACGAGGCTGAGCACTTGCACATCAAGGTAGGATCGCCACTTGTTCTGCTGAACAGCGTTAGCTATCTGAAGGATGGTCGCCCTATTGAGTACTTCCATGCAGTACACCGTGGCGACCGAAGCCGATTTGAGGTGGAGGTCGTCCGCAAACGGTAGAGGGAGTCTCCTTCGACCAAATGACAGAACCTGGTAGCGATTAGAGGTTCGCATCAACAGTGAAAAGGTCCGTCCCAGGCGACCATTCGTATCCTCAACAGCATCACCGGCGTCGAACTCCTGGCCGTGGTGCCATCCTACTTTCCTCGGTCACCGGCACGGCAATTCAAGCCCGTAGTAGGGGATGACCTCTACCAGGCCCAGGTCTACCGGCGGCTGGCGACTCCGATGCAACGGCATACCGACCGTGTTAGGACTAGCAGATAGGGTATAACAGCAAAGGAGGAAATATGAGAGTGAAGATTTGACCCATTTTCCAGAACTCGGCTGACGAGCGTCCCCGTCCTCCGGCACATCTGACGGGGAAACTAGCAAGATAGAAAAAAGGAGGAAAAATGGATACAAAGGGGTTAACCCGCCGTGAGTTCATTCGCGGCGCAGCATTGACCGGCGTTGGACTGGCAGCAGCAGCATGCGCCCCCAAACCCACACCGACTGCAGCGCCTGCTGTGGCTCCTGCCCCTGCACTCCCTGCTGAAGAGAAGGAGAGGGAAAGACTGGCCCAGCAATACAAGAACGCCGAGCCCGGGCAAAAGTTCATGATTGGCCACATCACTTGGGGGCTGGCGCAAGAATATCTGATGATGTGCTACCAGGCTTGTGAACAGGCGTGTAGACAACTCAATCTGGATTTTGCCGGTGCGGTGGCCGAGACCGATGCGGCGTGGCTCGAGACAACCGAGAGCATGATCGCTGCTGGTGCAAAGGCAATAGTCTACAACTGCCCATCCGCGGCTATCCTGGCCGAGCTGGCAAGGATCTGCAACGAGAACAACGTGTTCATGGCCACACACTTCGGATATACCGGGGATATGTTCCCAGGAGACCTTGGGCCGCGATGGGTCGTAGACAACACGCCGCTGTCGGACGAGCAGACTTTTCTCCCATTGATGCTGCTCTTCGAGAAGATGAGGCAAAATGGGAAGACCAAGTTACTGCACCACCAGGCGCACAAAACGGCCGCTACCTGCTCCACCGTCTACATCAACCTTGGAGTCTTCCAGGCCTGGAAGTTCTATCCCGAGATGCAGGTGTTAGGCCACCAGTACGGCAACTGGAACTTTGAAGGTGGGAGAGCAGCAGCCGAGGCCTCGCTGGCAGTTCGGACGGACTATGAGGCTCTATGGGGCGCCAACGACTCGCAAACTACGGGCGCCTTGAGGGCATGCGAAGACCGTGGCTTGAGGATCGGCCCCTACACGGCCTCGAGAGACATGGAGATGACTACGGCGGAAGAGATCCTGAAAGGGAATTTCCTCGTGACCGCTGGATTCGCCATTCCCTACTTTGGCGGAAGAATGGTCCCCATGCTCTACGATATGTGCGTTGGCGCCTGGTATCCGCTGAAGGACGAGATGGTTCAGGCCGGCAGGATAGATTGTTACGGCCGGCCTGGTGAAGTCGAGCAACTGGCCGAGGCTGCCCGTATCACTTACCATCCGAGTTTCAAGCTGGGCCCAACCCAGGACAATCTGAATCAGGTATTGAAGCAAATGAAAGCGTCGCCGCCGGAGTATCCGTACGACTTCAGGCTAATCTCTGTCTCAAAGTGTAGGGAACTCGGTCTGACGTATGACCGCCATGCCGGTGGCGGAACCTATCTGGGCCAGCATGACTATTATTTCCCAGCGAAACTCAAAAAGTTCGGCAGCATCGAGGCCCTCAAGGCCCACGTCGCCGCTCTCCATGAGCACTTTCTCGACTTCAGCTGGGCCGACACGTGGGAGCAGGCAGAAGAGTATGCGAAAAAGTTTCCGCCGGAACTGAAGACGGAGCCTATCTGGCTGTAATGGCGGATTGGCGATTCCCTTTTCCACCCTATCTGCTAGTTCTAACACGGTTGGTATGCGAGTAGCAAGAGTCGTGATTGGAAGAGGCTAGTATGGCAATGCCGATGGATGTCCCATTGTTGGAAGTCAAGAGCGTTTCCAAGACCTTCGACGGAGTCGTGCGCGCCTTAGACGATGTGAGTATAGCCGTCTACCCCAATGAAATAGTGGGCGTTGTGGGAGAAAACGGGGCCGGCAAATCTACGCTCATGAAGATTCTGGTAGGTGTTTATTCGCCAGATAAGGGGGAATTGTATTATCGGGGAAGAAAAGTCCCATTTCCCAAGAATCCCAAAGAGGCGGCTCAAAGGGGAATCTCGATTGTCTATCAGGAAAAAGGGGTCATCCCCCTCTTGAGGGTATACCAATTCCTCCTCTTGGGGCACGAGGATAAGTATGTCAGATTCTCGGGGCTGCAGATAGACAAAATGAAGGGGCTTGCAAGCGAGATATTGGAGGAGTTTCATGTAAAGTGCGATGTCGAGAGTTTTATGTATGAACTGCCGCTTTCCACCCAGAAGATGGTTGAAATCGTGAGGGCGATTCTGAGTGTAAGGTTGGAGCATGGGGATGACGACGTTACGTCGGTCATCATACTCGACGAGCCAACCGCACCGTTAACCATCGAGGAACGTCGGGAGTTGTTCAGTGACATACTGAACATGAAGAAGAATGCCTCGTTCGTCTTTGTCTCACACATCATACCCGAAGTGATGGAATTCACAGACAGAGTACACGTGCTGCGGGATGGTCGGCTGGTGGCTCACTACGACCTATCCAGGGAGAAAGTAACAGAGGAGGATCTGTTCAGGGCGATAGTCGGTAGAGAATCTTCCGAGTACGTCTACAGACCGGAAACTAGGGTGGTAGGCGAGGAGATCGTTTTAGCGGTCAGGAATTTGACTAAGAGTGGCTGCTATTATGATGTCTCGTTCGAACTGCAGAAGGGCGAATGCATAGGAATCTTTGGGCCGGCGGGATCAGGCAAGAGCGAGATCATACAGACAATCGCCGGCCTCGTAAGTTTTGACAAGGGGGGCCTGAGCGTCAAAGGCCAAGAAGTGATGGCCGACGAGCCCCCTCACGCTAGATTAGAGAGGGGTATTGGATATTTCTCGGGAGAGACCGGAAAAGAACTGTTTCTGAACTGGCCGATCACGAAGAACATCTCTATAGTCAATATTGAGAAGATATCAGGAAGGTCCATCCCGGTGATCAGTTTCAAAGCCGAGAGGAAGATGGCAGAAGAGATCGTAAGGAGGCTGAGAATCAAAGCCCCAAGCGTTAGCGCAGATTGCTATTCTCTGAGTGGCGGCAACAAGCAGAAGGTCTCTGTGGGGAAATGGATTGAGCGGAACCCCGACATACTTTTGCTAGAGGATCCGACGATAGGAATAGATGTGGGAGCCAGAAGCGATATCTTTGAAACCATCTTGGAGATGAAGATGCGCGGCACCTCGATGATCCTTGTGAGCGACGACCCTAAAGAATACTCCATACTGTGCGATAGGATCATGTTCATCAAGAACGGGATCGTTCAAAGAGTCCTCAGTCCGGAACAGTTCGGGGAGATGATGGTGGCATGAAGATGGAGAGAAATCGGCTGATCGCGGTCATGATGCAGACCGTGAAGGCTCACCCTGTCATTGTCGTGCTAATCGCTCTCGTTGCGATGTTTTCAGGTTTATATCCGGAAAGATTTCTATCACCCTTGAATTTCTCGACAATTCTGAAACAGTTTGTAACGCTTACATTATTTGCGCTTGGCCCTTCAATGATCGTGGTGACCGGCTCGCTAGACCTGTCGTTCGTGGGGATCTGGATGCTGGGAGGTATCCTGGTGTGGCTTTTCACGCCGATCCTGGGGACATTCTCAATTCTTGTCATTCCCTTATTGGGGTTAGTCACGGGGTTCTTCGTCGGCGTCGTACAAGTCAAGGCAAAAATACCCTCTTTCATCCTGACGTTGAGTTTATTGGTCACATACTGGGGATTGACGGCCACGCTCTCAGGGGGATACCCGAGGCCCGTTCGTGGATACGAGTTTATCACTGCGCCGTTGATACCCTATCTGCCCACGGCCTTTCTATGGTCTATCCCAATCATAGCCGCTGCCGTGTTCATCATGAAACGCACCAAGGTAGGCACGTATCTATACGCCATCGGGTCAAACGAAGAAGGGGCCCGGTTAGCCGGAATCAACGTTGATAGGTACAAGATACTGGCTTTCTCGTTAAGCGGACTGTTTACGGGCATAGGGTCAATTATCCTGTTCCAACACCTCGGAGGCGCGGCGCCGGTGGAACTCAATCTAAATAACATGGTGTGGCCGCTCGTTGCCATCGTTCTGGGTGGAACGCCGCTCGTTGGGGGGAGCGGCGGGCCCCAAAGAACGATACTTGGCGCGTTGACCTTTGCCGTGGTGAATCGCGGATTGGTCCTGTCGCTATTGCACCCCGAGGCGATACAACTCCTTTTGGGGTTATTGCTCATCATCTCCATTGTAGTGGGGAGTAGGGGGTTGAAGTTGAAAGGGGTAACGATCACATGAAGGGCGAGAAAACGATGGTCAGACCACCGCTTGCCCAGGAATGGCTTCGAAGCAATAGGACTACAGTCGGGCTGATTGTCGCTGCGCTGGTGATTATCGCCGGATTTCAGGTGGTGAACCCTTTCTTTCTCAGTTATGATGGAATACTCACGTTGGTCTACGCTATGTCATACTTCCTGATAGCCGCCTGCGGATTGACTTTCGTCATCATGATGGGCTCTTTCGACTTCTCGGTGGTCAGCGTATTGAAACTCGCTGCGCTCCTATGCGTCCTGTACATTGACCGGCTCGGACTCTGGGTAATTCCCCTGGCTTTACTGATCAGCGTGGGGTTTGGCTTCATCAACGGGCTATTCTTCGCCAGATTCAACGTCCCCTCGTTCATGGCGACGCTCGGCGTTTCCGTCGTGGTCGAGGGAATCGCGTTGTATCTCTCGAAAGGCTTTCTCCACATCATGGGCAATGCGACCTTCAGAGCCCTGGCAACGACCTTTATAGCCGGCTTGCCCTCGATATTCTATTGGGCGATGGGCATCTGGCTCATCAGCACTTTCGTGGCTCTGTGCACGCCCTTCGGAAGGCGCATCTACGCGGTCGGAGGCAACCCGATAGGCGCCGGACTCTCGGGCATAGACGTGGAGAGGCACAGAATTTATGGCTTCATGCTCAGCAGTTTCTTTGCCGGTCTGGCAGGAGTTTTGTACATGGCGCAGTTGGGGGGCGGCTCTATGGAAATCGGTGCAGACCTGGCCATACCGCTTTTCGCGAGCGTGGTCGCAGGCGGCACAGCCCTCACGGGAGGCATAGGGGGGCCGCATAGGACTCTGCTTGGAGTGGTCATCCTTACCTGGCTGCGAGCCGGGATGTTAATGCTTGCAATCGGTCGTGATGTGCAGATGATCACGTTTGGCCTGATCGCCCTGGCCGTGGCTATCGCCACAATAGATAGGAAACGGATAAAGTTTGTCAAGTGAGTTCGCCGATTACCTCCGATAACAGCATCTTTCCGTCCGTAGATGGCAGGCGCGTACATGCAGGCCTTGAAGAATAAAGTGGCTATCGTCACGGGTTCGTCGAGGGGCATTGGCAGAGCAATTGCCATTGCTTTTGCCAAAGAAGGCTGCAAGGTGGTGGTGAACTATTGCCATTCCAGAGAGCATGCCGTCGCAGTTTCAGGGGAGATCGAAAAAGTTAACCCGAAAGGAAGTATCGTTGTCCAGGCTGATGTATCGGTGGAAGACGACGTGGAAAGAATGGTGAACGAAACCATTGCCGCATTTGGAACACTGCACATCCTGGTGAATAACGCCAGTATTGCTCATAGATGCGCGTTCCTCGATATGTCACTTGGCGAATGGGAACGCATGATCCGCAACGACCTCACGAGCGTCTTTCTGTGTACCCGCATCGCTATTCCACATATTCTGAAAAACGGCTGGGGCAGGATCATCAACATTGCTTCGACGTCTGGAATAACAGGCGGAACCTCCGGTGCCCATTACGCGGCTGCGAAGGGCGGCGTGATTGCGTTGACAAAGGCCCTCAGCAGCGAGTTCGCACCGTATGGAATAACGGTTAACGCCATCGTGCCAAGTAAAATAGAGACGGATATGCTGTGGGAATCTCTTGATGAGAAAGGCAGGGAGGCGACACTCAAAAAGATTCCTGTAGGAAGGTTCGGCAGGCCGGAGGAAATCGCAAACCTCGCTCTTTTTCTCGCTTCTGACGACGCCGGATACATTACGGGCGAAACGATTGTAGCGTCAGGAGGATACCGATAAGGGTGGGGCACTCTCCCCGGTTTTCTGCGCCTCTGATGGAGTCGGCGCGGAGGCGATCCGCCGGATCGCCCCCACTGGCGCGAGCACCCCATGCAAGGGAAGGAGGTGCTGCCAAGAGTCGGATTCAGCAATCGCTCTATGTAGACCCAAGAATGCCGAAACGTGGAGAAGGGAGGTGAAATGAAGGTCAGATTTCAGAACAGTTAGGTTGAGGATCGTAGTAACCAAAGCCGGAACGTCTAATTTTCAGAAACTTGAGGAGGAAGGAAAAATGAAAAGGTCTGTGTATCTGTTGATCGCTGTTGCTCTGCTGTTGAGCCTGGTAGTGAGCGCCTGTGCTCCCCAGCCTGGTCCGACGGCCGTCGCGACAGCAGTTGTCACTAAGGTGGTCGAGGTGCCGGTTGAAGTCGTGGCCACGCCGACGCCGCTGCCGGAAAAAGTGGGGTGCCCCGATAATATCGTCATCTGCTGGACCCCGCCCGATATCACGGGCGTCTTCAGGACGGCGACCGACTTTTTCATGAAGTCGGCTTTGGATGCCCGAAGGGCCGGGATCAACGTCTCGCTCGTCTCTCAGGCGCCTACCAGCCACTTGGCCTTCGGAGATCAGGTGGCCATCATCGAGGACTTTGTGGCCCGGAAGTGTGATGTCATCGCCATCTCCCCCATCGAGGTCGAGGTGGTCATCCCGGCCATCAAGAAGGCCAATGAGGCGGGCATTCCGGTGATCATCGTCAACCTGCTGGAACCCATCGCCGGCGTGGAGGTGGCTTCCTACATCGGCTTCGACAACACCGAAGCCGCGAGGATCACCGCCTTTGCCCTGGTGGACTACTTCGGAGGGCCGGGTATTCTGGGTACAGGTCGTAAGGTGGACGTAGAACTGGACACGTATCTCGACCTGGCCTGGTGGGAGGCTCTCTACGAGACCATCACCGAGGAGGAGAGGGCAGCGGTCAAGGCCAAGGTGGCCATCATCGAGGGCGTCGCCGGGGGCTTCTTCTCCCAGGCGCGGCTGAATGGCTTCCATAGCGTCGTGGACGAGTTCCCGGGTATCGAGATCGTGGGAGCGCCCTGCGCTGCGGACTGGAACCGCGAGAAGGGAATCAAGTGTGCCGAGGACTTTCTGACCGCCTATCCCGATCTGGACGGCATCTGGGCTGCTTCCAACGAGATGGGTCTGGGGGCCATGCTCGCTGCCGCGGGTGCTGGTCGGCTGGAGTTGGCCGGGGAAGGCCCGGTGCTGGGTGATGGTAAGGTGGCCATCTTCACCAACGACGTCACGCCCGAGTCTGCCGACCGGGTAGCCGAGGGGAAGATGATCGCCGAGACCACTCATGGCTTCCCAGACTGGGGGTGGTATGGAACCGAGTTTGGGGTGACTATGGCCTGCGGCGGGCAGGTGCCCAAGATCTTTGACATCCGGCCCCGCATCATGTATCAGGCAAACGCGCGTCTGTTCTATCCCGAACCGGCGCTGGAGCCCATTGACTGGGAGACCATTAGCCAGGGCGGGTCGCCGCGCATGCCATAGCCATAAGTGTGCAACTCGGCAAGGGAGGGTCGCATCCTTCTGCTGGAGGGGCGACCCTCCCCTCCGAATGGAAACTGAGGCTGTCCCTAGTACTCTGTCAACCATGATTGGGTGGTAGAAATCGGCGTCAGAGACTCCTACCGTAGTTTTGTACCGGAAACTAGCCCCTCGTGGGCTTGTGAGGAAGGAGACGCAAGATGAGGCTGGTTGATAAAGTTGCAATCATCACAGGTGCAGGCGCAGGGATCGGTCGTTCTACTGCGCTCCTCTTTGCCCGGGAGGGTGCCAGGGTCGTGGTTGCCGACCGCGATCCGCAAGAGGGAGCAAAGACCGTGAGCCTGATCGAGGAGAACGGCGGCGCGGCAATATTCGTTCAGGTGGATGTGTCTAAAGCGGCCGACGTGAGGAAGATGGTCGAGACAGCCATCGAGACGTACGGTAAACTCGATATCCTGGTAAACAATGCCGGGATTTACGTGCAGGCCGACGTGGTGGAAACCACGGAAGAAGAATGGGATCGGATTTTGAACGTCAACCTGAAAGGGGCTTTTCTGTGTTCCAAGTACTGTATTCCTGAGATGATTAAGAATGGAGGCGGGTCTATTGTCAACGTCGGGTCTGAGGCGGGCATCGCGGGCATCAAGAACCAGGTGGCTTACAATGTATCCAAGAGCGGGATGATAGCTCTGACCAAGAGTACGGCCATAGATTTTGCGGCCCACAATATCAGGGTCAATTGTGTCTGCCCCGGCACCACGGAAACACCCTTGGTCAAGATGGCACTGGAGAGAGCGCCAGACCCGGCAGCGGCGCGCCGCGCCCTGGAACAAGTTCGTCCCGCCAACAGGCTGGGGCGGCCGGAGGAGATAGCCGCCGGTATTCTCTATCTGGCCTCTGATGAATCCCCGTACGCCACGGGTTCAATACTCTCTATAGACGGCGGGTACACAGCTCAATAAGGAGGCCGTGCAAACCATGTCTTCGCTTATCTTGCGTACTGAGGCGATTGACAAGCGCTACCCGGGCGTTCACGCGCTGAATCACTTTGATTTCGATCTCTGCGAGGGAGAAGTCCATATTCTCCTGGGCGAGAACGGGGCGGGCAAGTCAACCTTCATGAAGATTCTCAGCGGCTCTGTGCCGCCGGATAGTGGCCGGATTTTCCTGCGCGGCCGGCAGGTTCACATCGTAAGCCCGCATCATGCACGAGAATTGGGAATAGGCATGGTTTATCAAGAACTAAGCCTCATTCCCCGTCTTAGTGTAGCCGAGAATATTTTCCTGGGCAGACTCCCCAAGCGCAGACCATTCGGGACCGTTGATTGGCCCGCAGCCATGTCGCAGGCCAGGAGAATCTTGGATGATCTGGGCGTTGACATTGACCCCGGGGAACGCGTCGGCAACCTCAGTATGGGCGAGCAGCAATTGATCGAGATCGCCAAGGCTTTGTCTATGAATGCGCAAATCCTGCTGCTGGATGAGCCTACCTCGGCCCTATCCGATGAGGAGCGCGAGCGACTCTTCAGCATCTTGCGAGGGTTTCAGGAGAGGGGGGTGGCGATCATCTATGTCTCCCACCGCCTGGCCGAGGTTCCTCGGATCGGGCATCGAGTGACCGTCCTGCGCGACGGCGCGAAGGTAGACACCCTTCCGGTAGACCAGGCTGATGAAGCCACCTTGATTCGGATGATGGTGGGCCGCGAGTTGGGAGAACAATTCCCCAAAGAGAAAGTGAAGCGTGGCCGGGAACTGTTGAGGGTTGAAGGTTTGACGGTAAAAGGGGTGCTGAACAACCTCAGCCTGAGCGTTCACGAAGGTGAGATTGTGGGCATTTCTGGCCTGTTGGGGGCGGGCCGCACAGAGTTTGCTCGCGCCCTCTTTGGGCTTGATCCGATTGACGGGGGTGAGATCTTTGTAGATGGAAGGAAGGTCAAAATCACTTCCTCCTCGGAGGCTATTGCGTTAGGCCTCGGTTATCTCACCGAAAGCAGGAGGGATGGACTCGTGCCGCGATTGCCCATCCCGCCCAACATCACTTTGGCCAACCTGAAAAGGATGTGTCAACTGGGCTTTCTCAAACGCAATGAAGAAAGAACGTTGGCAGAGACATACGTCAAAGAATTGAACATCCATACATCCAGGTTGAGTCAAATGGTCGAGTTTCTCAGCGGCGGCAATCAGCAAAAGGTCGCCCTGGCCAAGTGGTTGTGTACTCAGGCAAAAGTCCTGATTTTCGATGAGCCTACCAGAGGGATCGACGTGGGAGCCAAGGCGGAGGTCTTCCGTCTGATGAACGACCTGGCGAAAAAAGGGGTGGGGATCATCTTGATTTCCTCCGAGATGCCGGAGATTCTAGCCATGTCCGACCGTATTCTGGTAATGGCCAGGGGTTCCTTCGTGGCCGAATATGCGGCCGGGCAGGCATCTCAGGAAGATCTCTTGAGAGACGCCGTAGCAAAATGAGAAAGGAGCACACATAATGATCAAGAATCTTTCGGGATCGAGCGTTTCGGACTTGGGACGGGTCAAGACGTGGGTGGCTACGCCTCAACTGCGGGTACGGCTGGTGATCCGAGCCGTACTGGTGTTGGCCGTGATGCTATTCATCTACTATGTTGCGACGGCGCCCCGCTTCTTCAGTGTTGCCAACGCAGCCAACGTGGCCGCGCGAACGGCGCCGGGCATCATCTTGGCCGTGGCGCAGACGATGGTTATCATCTCGGCGGGCATTGACTTGTCCGTAGGGGCCATCCTCGCCTTTTCAGGCTCGTTGGCTTCGATAGCCTATTGCTATTGGGGCGTCCCCGTCTGGCCGGCTATGCTGCTCGCCCTTGCAGCAGGCGCCCTGTTGGGCTGTATCAACGGCCTGATTATCATGAAGGGCAAGATTCCCGATTTTATCGCTACACTGGGGATGATGGGCACAGCCCGTGGCATAGCCCTCATCCTGACCGGTGGGTTGCCTGTCCCTTCTCACCTGACCGCCGTTACTCTCAAGGCTTATCTGCCCAATGAGATCATTTGGATGGGGAGCGGGAACATCCTTGGCTTCCCGGCAGGTGCCCTTATCGCCTTGCTGGTCGTCGTTGCCGGTTGGGTGATCCTGAGGCACACCGGTTTTGGACGCGCTATCTATGCCGTCGGTGGGAATAGAGAGGCGGCCAGGGTCTCGGGCATTGATGTTGACCGTACCAAGATCATGGTCTACACCCTCTCGGGATTGCTGGCGGGGCTGGCCAGCCTAGTGCTAGTAGGGCGCATGAACTCTGCCAACGCTCTGATGGCAGAACCGGCGAATCTGGAAAGCATCTCGGCTGCGGTCATCGGGGGCACCAACCTCTTCGGGGGCGAGGGTGGCGTGATCGGCTCCTTGATCGGTGCTCTCATCATGGGCATCCTGGGCAACGTTCTGAACCTGCATAATGTGCAGGATTTTGCGCAGCGGGTCTTTATGGGGTTGCTGATTATCGGCGTCGTACTGTTCGATCAGTTACGGAGAAGGTACGGCGCCTGAAACTGGTGAAAGGTGAGGGAGGCTATGAAGTATTCTATAAGCAACTGGATATATGCCGACGAGCCCTTGCGGATCACTTTCCAACGCCTGCAGAAGTACGGTTACGACGGTGTAGAACTGGTAGGCGAGCCTCAGCGTTACAACGTCCAGGAGATCAACGGGCTTTGCCAGGAGTTCGGGCTTTCCGTCCTCTCCGTCCTCGGCTGGGCCATCTGGCCCCTGGAGAGAGACCTGGCTCACCCGGACCCTCAGATGCGCCGGAAAGCCCTCAAGTACGCCGCCGAATGCGTGGACCTGGCCGTGGCCGTAGGGGCCCCCCTGGTGGTGGTTATCCCCGCCTCGGCAGGGAGAACCAGCCCGATTGGCCGGCTGGATAGCGGGGAAGCCTGGAAGGAGGCGGTGGCGAGGGAATGGGACTATGCTGTGGAATCCGTCAAGGCCGCAGCAGCCTGTGCTGAGGAATACGGCGTGCTGATCGCCGTAGAGCCCATTAATCGGTACGAGAGCTTTCTCGTCAACAACGTGGATCAGGGCCTTCGCTTCGTCCAGGAGGTGAACTCTACAGTGGCAAGGCTGCATCTCGATGCGTTCCATATGAACATCGAAGAGAAGGATGTGGCCGAGGCTGTCCGCAAGGCCGGTGATCTCCTGGTCAACATGCACATTTCCGATTCCAACCGGGCGGCAGTGGGCCACGGCCACACCGACTTTAGGGCCATCATGCAGGCTTTGCAAGAGATCAACTACCAGGGTATACTTACCATGGAGCCTGTGCCGCCGGTGCCCGATGCCTTCATGGCTATCTCGATGGAAGAGTTCCTGCCCCTCAGGGATGTTTACGCTGAGGAGTGCATCACGCGCCTTCGCCAATACGAACGAGAGGTCTGAACGCATCAGCCTGCTTGTGTGCGGATTGTAGGGATAAAGGTTAAGAATGAACAAGATCGGCATATACTATGCCTATTGGACGCACGATTGGGACGCGGACTTTCACCCTCTCATTGACAAGGTCGCTGAACTGGGATTTGATGTTCTGGAGGTCAATGCGGGTACCATAGCCGGCATGACATTTGAAGAACGCCAAAGCCTGAAAGCACACGCCGACGATAGGAACATCATCCTGTCGCATTGCATTGGTCTTCCCCACCAATACGATATCGCCTCTGTAGACAAAGCCATCCGGGAGAATGGCATTGCCTACCTCAAGAAAATCGCCAGGGCGATAGGCGAAATGGGTGGAGGGAATCTGGGTGGGATCATCTATGGTTCCTGGCCCGCAACGATGCCCGCAGGCGAGACGGATAAACGACCCTATGTCGAGCGCAGCGTTGTCAGCATGAAAGAAGCGATCAAGGCTGCAGAAGACAACAACGTCATTTTCAACGTGGAGGTGGTCAACCGTTTTGAGCAGTTCCTCATAAATACGTGTGAAGAAGCAATTGCTTACGTGGAAGCGGTTGCTAGCCCTAATGTCAAGATTCTGCTAGATACCTTTCATATGAACATCGAGGAGAATTTCATTGGCGAAGCGATCCAGAAAGCCGGTGACAAGTTGGGGCATCTCCATGTTGGGGAGAACAACAGGATGCCGCCCGGCTATGGCCATATCCCTTGGACAGAGGTCGGCGCTGCGTTGCGGAAGGTTGATTACCAGGGATACGTCGTTATGGAGCCCTTCCTGATGCCTGGCGGGGAAGTAGGACGCGACATCAAGGTTTTTCGAGACATGAGCGCCGATCTGGAGTTGGATGATGAAGCGCGAAAGGCTTTGATGTTCATTCGCGGTGTTTTGAAATAGGTGAAGTGAGGTGGGGCGCATGTAAATCTTGCGGGGGGACGAACGTCGGTTGAGCGCCGCCGTGTGCTCAAAGCACACGGCTGAGCCCACCGAAAGCCCTGCCGGGCTTATTTTCAGCCCCTTAAGGAGGCTTTTGCCTGTTCAGCCCGGTGCTTTAGCGCCGGGCACGAGACAGTCAGCACTTCCCCCCCAAGTGCTACATGCGCCCAGTGAGGTGCACATGGAACACATGGAATCAGTCCGCATCTGTCTGGTAGGGGCCGGGCGTGCCGGTATGGTGCACGCCTTCAATTTCCGTCATCGCATCGCTGCGGCCCAACTGGCGGCCATCGTGGATGCCGACCAGACGCTGGCCCGCAGGCAGGCTGACGAACTGGACGTCCCGCACGTTTTCGAGAGCATCGAGGCGGCGCTTTCGGGGGTGGACTTTGACGCCGTCTGCATTGCCACACCGACGTTCACCCACGCCCCCATCGCGGTGGCAGCGGCGCGGGCCGGGAAACACGTCCTGTGCGAGAAGCCGATGGCGCTGACGCTGGACGAGGCGGACGCGATGATCGTCGCGGCCCAGGAGGCGGGGGTGATCCTGCAGATGGCCTTTATGCGCCGCTTTGACCCGGCCTTTCGCGTGGCCAAGGAGCAGATCGAGGCCGGCGCTATCGGCGAGCCGATCATGATCCGCACGCTCACTCGGGGGCCGGGCCTGCCGCCGCGCTGGGCGTGTGATCCGGCTACCAGTATCGGCATGCTGGCCGAGGTGAACAGCCACGATTTCGATACCGTCCGTTGGCTGACAGGCAGCGAATTCGCCCGCGTCTACACGGAGGCGGCCACCTTCAAGGTTCCGCAACTGAGAGAAGAGTTCCCCAACTTTTACGATACCGCCGTGGTGAACATCCGTCTGGACAGCGGGGCGCTGGGCGTCATTGACGGTTGCTGTCCGGCAGAGTACGGCTACGATGCGCGGGCCGAAGTCCTCGGCACCAGAGGGGTGCTCTTCATCGGCGAACTGCGGGAGCGTGCGCTGGTGCGC
The DNA here is from genome assembly GCA_034432855.1 of Anaerolineae bacterium. Classification (GTDB taxonomy): domain Bacteria; phylum Chloroflexota; class Anaerolineae; order B4-G1; family B4-G1; genus DAOUBA01. The sequence goes on from DAOUBA010000058.1 coordinate 40,002, forward strand.
TGCACGCGGGAGGGCGGTGTGGTAACGAAACAGTTCACCTCCTGGCCCACGCGGTTCGAGGCGGGCTATCTGGCGGAGGACGAGCACTTTGTCAACTGCGTCCGTACCGGCGAACCGCCGGCGGTGACCGGCGAGGACGGGAAGCGGGCGCTGGAAGGGGTGTTGGCGGCGACCCGCTCGATTCAGACGGGTGCCTCGGTGGCCCTTCCCCTTGGCGAAGGCGCGGGGGAGTAGCCTGATGGAGACTATGCTGGCTGCCGTGTATCATGGCCCCCATGATGTCCGATTGGAGGAAGTGGCGCGTCCACAGCCGGGCCCGGGAGAGGCCATGATGCGCGTTCGCGCAGCGTCCATCTGCGCGACCGACCTGCGTATCTTCAACCACGGCCACTTCAAGATTCCGCCAGACACGGCTCGCATCCTGGGCCACGAATTGGCCGGAGAGATCGTGGCCGTGGGCGAAGGAGTCATCGGCCTGACACCCGGCATGCGCGTCGCGGTGGCCCCGAACGTCGGTTGCGGCAGTTGTTGGGAGTGCATCCAGGGGTACAACAACCTCTGTCCCGACTACGACGCCTTGGGGATCACACTCGATGGCGGCTTTGCGGAAACCATGCGCATCACCGCGCCGGCGGTGCGGCAGGGGAACGTGGTCGCGATACCGGAGGGCCTCTCGTTCGAGGAGGCCGCTCTTGCCGAACCCCTGTCCTGTTGTTTCAACGCGCAAGAGGTCTGCCACCTATCGCCTGGTGAGACACTGCTCATCATCGGCGCGGGTCCCCTGGGCCTGATGCACCTGCTCCTGGGCCGCTACAGCGGGGCGGGCCAGGTCATTGTGAGCGAGGTGCAGGAAAAGCGCGCGCAGCAGGCCGCTGCGTTGGGCGCGGACCTGGTTGTGAATCCCAAAGAACAGGACTTGAAGAGTGCAGTCCTGGAAGCGACCGGTGGACACGGTGCGGATGTGGTCATGGTCGCCGTCGGATCAGCAGAGTTGCAGGAACAGGCGGTGGAACTGGCTGCAAGGCGCGGCCGGGCGTGCTTCTTCGCCGGGCTGGCTGCCGGGCGCGACCGCGTCGGCATCAACGCCAACCACATCCACTACGGGCAGGTGACGGTCGTCGGCACCACCGGGTCGAACCTTCGCCAGTATCGCCAGACCATGCAGATACTCGGATCGGGCCGGCTCTCGCTTGCATCGCTGGTGACGGCCAGGCGACCGCTGCAGGAGATCGCGCAGGCACTTGCCGACGCGGCATCGGGTGAGCAATTCAAGGTGGTCGTCGTCCCGTGAACGGCAAAAGAGAGGCGCTATGGAAGTCATGAAACCATTTGCAACGACGTTGTCCTTCGCTGAACGGACCATCACACCGTACAGCCAGAGGATCGTGCGGCGGCTGAGCAACATGCGCGGGATGTACCAGGACGCAGCCGCGACTGAGGCGATCCTGGCGCAGCACGACCCCCTCATCTATGAGGTCTACACGGTGGATGTCCCGGAAAGTGAGGGGCATTTGCTACACTGTCTCACCGTGCTCTATCCGGGCCGGGTGGGGGATGAATACTATATGACCAAAGGCCACTTTCACGTTGCGATGGGCACGGCCGAGATCTACCTGGGGCTGGAAGGCGAGGGTTATCTGCTGATGCAGACCAAAGAGGGCGATGTGCAGGCGTTGAAGATGGAGCGCGGGACGATAGCCTACGTGCCCCCCGATTATGCCCATCGCACCGTGAACACGGGGCAAGGCCCCTTTGTCTTCTTTGCCGTCTGGCCCGGTCACGCCGGCCACGATTACGGCACGATCGAGGAGTGCGGTTTCATGCGGCTCATGGTGGAGCGGGACGGCCAACCCGTGCTGATCCCCAGCCCCCGTTACACCTAAAAGTGGCGCAAGAGAGGAGGACGTCGGATGAACCCCTGTCTGATCGGCGTAGACCTGGGTACGATGGGCACCAAGGCGGCGATTTTCGACGCCGAGGGGCAATTGCTGGCCAGCGCCTACGAAGAGTCACGGCTGCACTACCCGCAGCCCGGCTGGGTGGAACAGGATCCAGAGGACTTTTACGGCGCCGCAGTGCGCACGATCCGCCAGTGCGTGGAGTCGAGCGGCATTGACCCGGCGCAGGTAGCCGCTATCGCCTTCGACGGGCAGATGGCCGGCATCGGTACGGTGGATAAGGACTGGGGCACTCCCACAGTCTACGATTCCTGGCTGGATACCCGCTGCAAGCCGGCCATCGAGCAGATGCGGCCCTTCGAGGAGACCATCATCCAGCGCGCAGGCGGCCCGCCGACCTACTCTCACGGCCCCAAGATGCTGTGGTGGAAGCAAGAACGGCCCGAGGTCTTTCGCAAGATTCACAAGTTCGTCGTCCCCGGCGGTTACGTCGCTGGGCGTATGGCCGGACTCAAGGGGGAAGACGCCTTCATGGATTATACCTACATTCACTTCTCATGTCTCAGCGACACGGTGAAGGCGACCTGGGACGAAGACCTGTGCCGCGAGTTCGGCATCCCGCTGGAGAAACTGCCCCGCATCGTGTCCCCCTGGGAGGTGATCGGCAAGTTGACGCCAGCGGCGGCCAGGGACTGCGGGCTGAAGGCCGGGACGCCCATCGCCGCCGGGGCAGGCGACCAGGCGGCGGGAATGTTAGGCGCTGCGATGGTCGAGCCGGGCCTGGTGTTCGACGTGGCGGGCACTGCTTCCGTCTTTGCGATCTGCGTGGACCGCTTCGTGCCGGACGTGACGCACAAGACGCTGTTCACCGCCCGGCTGGTGCCGCGGGACCTGTGGTACGCGCTGGCCTACATCAACGGGGGTGGGCTGAACCTGCGCTGGTTCCGCGACGAGTGGGCGAACGAGGTCAAGGAAGAAGCCAGGGCGCGAGGCGAGAGCGAGTACGTGATCCTCGACCGGCTGGCGGCAGAGGTGCCGCCTGGTTCAGATGGCCTGCTCTTCCTGCCTCACCTGCAAGGGCGGGTCTGCCCCAGCGACGCCGACGTGCGCGGCTTGTGGATGGGCTTCACCTGGGCGCACCGCAAGCCCCACTTCTACCGGGCGATGCTGGAGGCGGTGGCATACGAGTACGCTTACTATCTGGGCATCGAGAAGGCGCTCCTGCCGGAGGCTGAGTTCAGGGAGGCGCGCGTCATCGGTGGTGGCGCCCGCAGCCGGCTGTGGAACCAGATCAAAGCGGATGTGCTGGGACTGCCTTACGTGCGCTTGAACCGGGAAGAGTTTTCGGTACTGGGCTCTGCCATCGTCGCAGGGTATGCGGTGGGAGTGTTCGACGACCTCAAGGCCACTGCCCGCCGCTTCGTGGCGGCCACCGAGCGGATCGAGCCGCAGTCGGAACACCATCGGTTCTATCAACCCTACGTCGAGCAGTACGTTGCCCTTCTGGCCGAGACCGCGCCATTTTATCGGCGGCTGGCGACCCTGCCAGAACCGCCTGATGGCGGGGCGTCGTGAAATGATGAGAGGTGGAGGTGAAGGATGAGATTCCAGGGGAAAATTGCTATCGTGACCGGAGGGGGCCGAGGGATGGGGCAGGCAATTGCCCGCGCCCTGGCAAAGGAAGGCGCGACCGTCGCCATCTTCGAGAAGGACGTGGAGGCCGGACGCGAGACGGCGGCGCAGATCGAGGCCGAAGGGGGAAAAGCGTTCTCTCTCCAGGTGGACGTCAGCGACAAAGAGCAGGTGCTACGTGCCGTCGGCGAGACGGTTGAGCACATGGGGCGAATTGACATCCTGGTCAACAACGCGGGCATCCATACAGCGGCGCCTTTCGAGCAAGAAACCCGCTCCGATTGGCTACGGCTCTTCGAGGTGAACGTGCTGGGGACGGTCTTCCCCTCCCAGGCGGTTGCGCCCTATATGATCAAGCAGGGCAGCGGGCGCATCGTCCACATCTCGTCCAAGGCGGCCGTAGTGGGGGAGCGCGGACACGTGGCCTACAGCGCATCCAAGGGGGCGGTGCTCTCCATGACGCGGGCCATGGCGGTGGACCTGGCGCCCCACAACATCACCGTAAACGCCGTGTGCCCAGGGCCCGTCGTCACCGACATGTTGCTGACCGCCATGCCGGACGCTGCCGACCGCCAGGCGTTGGCGCAGAAAGCCCCGCTGGGACGGCTGGGGCAACCTGAGGACATAGCCGCGGCAGTGCTCTACCTGGCGTCGGACGAGGCCGGCTGGTGCACCGGACAGGCGATTTCAGTGGATGGCGGTTTTTCGATCCTGTTATAACTGGGAAGAAAAAGTGAACAAAGTATTGGTCACCCCGAGGTCGTTGACCAAAAAGGGACATCCTGCGCTCGACGCGCTCCGGGATGCCGGTTACGAGGTGATATTCTCCACACCGGGCGTGCAGCCGGATGAGGAGGAATTGTTGCGGCTACTCCCCGGTTGTGTAGCATACCTGGCCGGCGTAGAGAAGATTTCGGCGAGAGTGCTGGAGGCGGCACACGACCTGCGTGTGATCAGCCGTAACGGGACAGGAATAGACAACATTGACCTGGAGGCAGCCAGGCGGTTAAACATCACAATTTGCGTTGCTAGGGGCGCCAATGCCAACGGTGTGGCCGAACTGACGATCGCGCTGATGTTCGCGTTGGCGCGCGCCATTCCGTTCAGCGACGCAAGTATGAAGAGCGAGCAGTGGGCAAGACGCGAAGGAATTGAACTTACGGGTCGTACCCTCGGGCTGATCGGCTGCGGCATGATCGGGAAAAAAGTCGCCGTACTCGGCTCCGCCATCGGGATGCAGGTCGTGGCGTTCGACCCTTACCCCGATCCCTCCTTCGCACCGGCCAACTTCTGCTGGGGTTCTCTGGACGAGGTGTATAAGCATTCGGACATCGTCAGCCTGCATTGTCCGGCGCCAGCAGACGGAAAGCCGCTCATTGACCGGGACGCCATCGCAAAGATGAAGCCCGGCGTTTACCTGATCAACACAGCCAGAGCCGCTTTACTCGACGAGGAGGCCGTGCTCGAAGGGCTGGCGAGCGGGCAGATCGCGGGCGCGGCGGTTGACGTGTTTGCGAAAGAGCCGCCGGAAGACTACCGGCTGGTGAAACATGACCGCGTGATTGCGACGCCTCACATCGGAGGCTACACCGCCGAGAGCGTCCAGAGGGCGACCCAAGAAGCGGTGGATAACATCCTCAAGAATCTGGGAGGCTAGCCTAAATGGGGTACACCGAGTTATTCGAGACGTTACGCCAGTATGGGGTCGTGCCGGTCATCGCCATCGAGTCCCCTGAATCCGCCCTACCCCTGGCCGACGCTTTGATCGCCGGGGGCTTGCCCGTAGCGGAGATCACGTTCCGCACAGCGGCTGCCGGAGAGGTCATCGCCACGCTCAAGAAGGAGCGGCCCGAACTGATTCTGGGGGCAGGGACGATCCTGTCGCTGGAGAACCTGAGGCTGGCGCATGAGCACGGCGCGCAGTTCGGCGTGGCGCCGGGGTTGAATCCGGAGATCGTCAAAGAGGCGCAGCGGCTGGGCCTGCCCTTCATCCCGGGAGTGCTCACCCCAAGCGAGATCGAGCATGCGATGGGATTGGGCGCAAGAGTGCTCAAGTTCTTCCCGGCGGAAGAGAGCGGCGGCGTGGCCATGCTCAAGGCCTTGGCTGCGCCCTATCGGCACACGGGCGTCAGGTTCGTGCCCACGGGGGGCGTCACAGCCGCCAACCTCGAGAGTTATCTGGCACAGGACGTGGTCCTGGTCGTGGGTGGCACGTGGGTGGCGAAGAAGGAGGTCATCGCCACACAGGGTTGGGACGCGATTCAGACAAACTGCCGGCAAATACGTGAGATCGTCGCGCGCGTCCGGGGCCAGAAACACAAGTCATAGGAGGTTCGTAAATGTTCCAAGGCGGATACCTGGGCAAAATTCTTCGGGTCAACCTCTCCGCGCGGGAACACCGCGTCGAGCGGCTGGAGGAGAGCGAGGCGCTCAAACTGCTGGGTGGACGCGGCCTGGCAGCCAAGAGGTACTATGACGAGATCGGCCCCGAGGTGGAGCCGTTCGACCCGGCCAACGAGGTCATTCTGATGACCGGCCCGCTGACGGGAGTGGACCTGCCATCCACAACCAAGATCGGGTTCAGCACCAAATCGCCGGAGACTGGCATCTATCTGTGCGCTAATAGCGGCGGCGATTTTGGCCCCCAACTCAAGTGCTGTGGCTTCGACGGGCTAATCATCGAGGGACAGGCCAACGATTGGACGTACCTGCTTATCAGGGACGGTGAAGTGACTTTTGGCGACGCCCGCCCCTGGCAAGGCCTGACCACGAGTGAGACGCAGGAGGCGCTGAAAGAAGCCATGGGCGATCGGCGGGCCACGGCGCTCTCTATCGGCCCGGCCGCCGAGCGATTGGTGTGCTTTGCCTACATCAACGTGGACTCGCGTGCCGCCGGACGGGGAGGAGCCGGGGCCGTGCTTGCCTCGAAACGGCTGAAGGGTATCGCTATTCTGGGCAGCGGCAGGATTCCCGTGGCCGATCCGGACAGGGTCAAGGAGATTCGGCGAGCCGCCATCGCGGACCTACGCCAGTCGCGGGCCAATCACACCAAGTACGGCACCCCGCAATATATCGAGGTCATCAACGAATTGGGCTGCATGCCCACGCGCAACTTCCAGACCGCCTATTTCGAGGGCGCGGACAAGATAGACGCCCACGTGATGCGCGCGAAATACTGGACGAAAAACTATGGCTGCTATCACTGTCCGGTCGCCTGCGGCAAGGTGTGCGAGGTGAAGGATGGCCCCTTCGCCGGAGCGCGCGCGCGGACCGAGTTCGAGACGGTCGCGCTCCTGGGCCCCAACTGCGGCGTGGACGATTACGGCGCCATCGTCGCAGCCAATCAGGCCTGCGACGAGATCGGCATAGACACCATCTCGGCGGGCAACGCCGTCGCCCTGGCAATGGAACTGTACGAGCGCGGGCTGATCACCAACGCGGATACGGAAGGCATCGAGGCCCGCTTTGGCAACGGGCAGGCGCTCGTGGACCTGATCCGGCTGATCGGGGAGCGGCGCGGGATCGGCGACCTGCTGGCCGAGGGGATGCGGCACGTGGCGCGCGCGCGACCGGAATGGCGTCGCTACATCCTGGCGGTCAAGGGGCTGCCCTTCGCGGGCTACGATCCGCGCGGCTTTCACGGCAACGGCCTGACCTACGGCACCTCCAGCCGTGGGGCCTGCCACAACGTGGGTGGTTGGACGATCCGCGCCGAATTGCAGAGCGGGCAGTACGACCGCTTTGCCCTGAAAGGCAAAGGGGTGCTGGTCCAAACCCTACAGGACAACCGGGCCTACGTGGACAGCCTGGGCCTGTGCACCGTGGTCAGGGGTGCGCTGGGCTTTGGCGACACGCCCGCAGGCGACGTGCTCGCCGCCGTGACCGGCCACGATTTTACCCCCCAGTTGATGGAGATCGGCGCCCGCATCTATACCCTGGAGCGGTTAATCCTCAACCGTGAAGGCATACGGAGAAAGGACGACCTGCTGCCCGAACGCATCACCCAAGAGGCCATTCCGTCCGGCCCGACCCAGGGACGCATCCTGACAGAGGAGATGTATGCCGTTATGCTGGACGAGTACTACGCGGTGCGCGGCTGGGACGAGGACGGCGTGCCCACGCCGGAGACGATTCACAGACTGGGCCTGGATGAACTGCTTGCCTGAGAAAGCCAGCATCACGGTGCAGATCAAGTATCTATCCACTCTGCGAGACCGGACGGGACGCCGGCAAGAGACGGTCGGTTTCCCGCTGGGCGCTACTTTGCAGGACGTGGCCGACTGGCTGAATCAGCGTTATGCCCTCTCGCTGCCTGACCCCCAGGTGATGGCGACCCTCAATGGGAAGGGGTGGGAGCAGTTCCCGGCGAAACTGTCTACCGAGATCAGGGAAGGAGACGTCATCTATCTGTTTCCCCCTATCGCCGGTGGGTAGTACCCGCTGTTCTTCAGAGACCGCGTTTCCCCAACCACGCTGCTGTGAATGGACGGCGTGGTTGTTTTTTCATAAGAGGCCCCACCAACGCCGGTCCTTTCCAGGCCGTTCGGGGCTTATGGATGTGGGCCTGATTTGCCGGAGTAGGCGGGCCGGTAGAGCCCGGCGGGGTTGGCGCCGAGAAAGCCGGCCTCGTAGGTGCGCGCATCCACCGGCGAGAGCGCGGCGGCCATCTGCGGTGTGATGACGGGAAAGCGCCGCAGTTCCCCCAGGCGGCGGATGATCGGCTCCAGGCCATTGTCGCTGCACGTCCAGTCCAGGGGGTCGAAGGATTTCAGGTTTAGCGGCACCGTGTACTCGCGTAGCGTCTTTTCCCCCTCGACGTTGAAGTAGAACTCGAAGTACGACATCACCAGTTCGCGCAGGCTGCGATAGATCGGCTCGCGGAAGCGCAATCCGACGCAGTTCGACTTGGCGACAGCGCCGAGAAATCCGTCGCGCCGGTAGATGGCGATGGTGTGGTCGTCGTCGGTTCCGGGCGCAGCGAGCAGGTCCACGATCACCGGTGGGTGGCCCAGGCGGCGCAGGGCAGCGGCGGCGAACATGGCGCCGTCGAAGCAATTGCCCCGCCCATCCTGCAACACCCGCAGCGGGCAGCGGTTGAATTTCTCGTCGGTGTATGGCAGCGCATCCAGGAAGGCTTGAATTCGATAGGGGCTGTCCAGGCTGGTGAGAATCCGACGCTGATCGGGGGTCAGGTGCTCTTCGAAGGTTTCGCTCATCAAACGTGCTCTCTCCGGCCGTCACTTCTCCCAATGTGGTTGGGGCACAATACGCAGGGCGTGTGCCGGCCAAGGGGATAGCCGCTCAGGGAGTGTGATCATCAGCCGACCGTCGTCCTGTGTCCAGGGCAGCGGCCCCTCGTGGCCCAACAGGTGTACACGCGTGGCAGGTGCGGCCACGAGCGATTCAATGGCAATCTGGGGGCCGTGCGGTGTGCCGAGCAAGATGGCATACAGCGCTTCGCCCTTCTGGGTGAAGCGGATCGCCGTACCGTCCGTCGTGCGTCCTTCGGCCCGAAGCCACGGGTACGTATCGAATACTGCGTCGCCGTTCACGGCCAGCCAGGCGCCCAACCCCAGCAACCGCTCCTGCTGCACCTGCGGGATGGTCCCGTCGGCAGTCGGCCCGACGTTCAGGAGCAGGTTGCCGTTCTTGCTGACAATGTCCACGAAAAGGTGCACAAGTTCCTCGACCGAGAGCATGTGCTCTGGCTGCTCCTGTTGGTTGTAGCCGAACGAGTAGCCCAAACCGCGTGTGGCCTCCCATTTCCCGCGCACGATCCTCTTGTACGATGTGTATTCAGGTGTTCTGAAGTCGAAGTGGATGCCGCTGGACGTCCCGCCGCCGGTTTTCAATGCCAGCCGGGCCGCTAGGCGAAAGAGGGCTTTAACAAACCGGTGGTCAGGGATGCGGAGTTGGACGAAGCGGTCGTTGATCACGCCATCGGGCACGGCGTTGTAATAGTCGGCGAAGAGGCGTTTGACGTTTGCCGCTGCCGGATAGCCGATGTCGTTCCATATCACCGCCGGCTGATAGCGGGCGATCAACTCGCGCCAGTGACTGTCGGCATAACGGACGTACTCGTTGCTCTGCGGGATGGTGGTGAAGAGTTCGGCCACGTCGCGGATGGGGCCGGGGTTGAAGGTCCAATCCAGCCCGCCGGAGTAGTACAACCCCATACGCAGGCCGCGCGCTTGCACTGCCTGGGCCACTTCCCCCACCAGATCGCGCGTGGCGTGATAATCCGGTCTGTGTGGGTTGGGGTGCACACTTGGCCACAGGAGAAAACCGTCGTGGTGTTTGGCTGTCAGCACGACGTAGCGGGCGCCGGCGTGTGCGAACAGGTCGGCCCAGGCGGCGGGATCCATCCGCGCGGCAGCCTGGTCGAAGAGCGGAGCAAACTGCTCGTAGGTGAAATCGGCGCCGTAGGTGGCAACATGGTGCCGGTGTGTGGGGCTGCCCTCGATCCTGATCGAGTTGCCGTACCACTCGGCGTAGGGATTATGGGCGAACCAATAGGCCCAACCCTTACGGGCGACGATTTCCTGAAAGTTGCCGACCACCGGTGCCCAGGCGGGGACGGAGTATAGCCCCCAGTGGACAAAGATGCCCAGTTTGGCCCCGGCGAGCCAGGGGGGCAGGGGATGCCGGCGCAATGAGCGAAGGGTGGGGTGGTACATTCTCTGACCGGGGGCTATTGGCCGGTGGCTGGGTTCCTGACAGGCAGGCGCACAGTGAACGTCGTCCCCTTACCGACCTGGCTCTCGACGGCGATCTCGCCGCCCAGCAACCGGCAGTACCGTTGACTGACCATCAGCCCAATGTCGCCATATTTCAGCGTGTCAGAATTGCCGGCCTCGGCAAGCCGCTGCACCTGTTCGGGCGTCATGCCGAGACCGGTATCGGCAATCTGTAGGATGACCCATTCGGCCCCGTCAACTATGTCGCGGGAAATGGTCAGTGAGACGTTGCCCTTTCGGGTGAACCTGGCTGAGTAGCCGAGCAGGTTCATCAGCACCTGCTTGAGCAGGTTGGGATCAGAATGCATATACGCCGGGGTGTCCAGGTAATGAACTTCCAGGGTGTTGCCGGACTCGTCAAACAGGGGTTGGAGTTCAGCGGCCACGGCGCCGACCAGGGTTGCCAGGTCGAGTTCCTTTGCTTCCACGTCCAGCACGTCTGCCTCGATTTTTTCGATGTTGAATACGTCGTTGATAAAGTTGAGCAGTTTTTGGCCGCCCTCGTAGATGGCCGTCAGGTCCTGTGTCTGCAAATCGGTAAGCGGCCCGTCAACCCCCTTCAGAATGACGCGGGAAAAGCCGATGATCGCGTTGAGCGGAGCGCGCATGTCGTGACTGGTGGTGGAGAGAAACTGGCGGCGCACCGTTTTGACGTATCTGGCATTCTCGCGGACGAAACCGATCGCCAATTCGCTCAGAATCCCGGCGACGAGGGGGTGAAGCGCCGTGACCTGTTCTGCGGAAAGCCCTTCGACGAATTGCCGGGCCAGCACGTCCTGGGTGACTCCCAGGATCGGCGCTTCTGGGGAGATGTCATGCGCCAGCGCCTCTCCGATGGCCTGGGCCTTCTCGCGTTCGAGGGGTTCGGCGAGGAGGTTGATGGCCTGCTGCGTCCATTCGGCAAGACGCGCCCGCGCCTCGGCCACGTTCAGTCCGGGGACGAGCGGCACGATGGCCTTATACCAGCGGTCGGCAATGGTTGCCTGGTGGCCACGTAGGATTTCCCGATAGTCCTGGTTCTCACTCATGCCACCCCTCCGCGCGGATGGACGCCGTGTAGCGCAGGCTTCACCGGGGCTGGCGTTTTCCCTGGAGGAACATGCCCACGAACAGCATCGCGGCTGCCACCCCCGCCATCACCCAGGCGGTCATAGCGACCGGTGGAGTACCGGCGTGCTTGACAGCGATGCCTGTGAAGGCCCAGATGATGACCAGCGTGTAGGGGACATCGGCCCGTGTGAGGCTTACCGCCGAGGCGACGCCCGCTCCTACGATCAGCATAATGATCGCCCATACTTCCGGGCTGATCCCCCAACCACTCCAGCGCAGGTAGTCCAGCACGGCCGTCACGTTGGCGATGGTCGCCACAGTGATCCAACCCAGATAGAGGCTGAAGGGGATGTGGATGCACCACTTGTCGGCCAGAGACACCCGTGCGCGGCCAATGCCCACGCGCAGGTAGATGGCGATCAGGAGCAGCAGAAGCGCGAACATTGCGACCAGGGTGAGCACAAAGACCTCATAGTGCCAGAGGAACAGCCAGGCAATGTTCGCCACGCACGAGAGGGCAAACAGGTAGCCGATGCGGCGCAAGAGCGGGTTCTCTCGTTGGGCCGGCAGCGCCTGATAGACCGCGAAGGCGATCAGGCCCAGGTAGATGAGCCCCCAGATGGAGAAAACGTAACCCGCCGGCACAAAGTAGACCTGGAAGCGATCCGAGATCTCGCCGGTGGTCTGGCCATTGAGCGGGAGCGCGTTTGCCAGCCCGTTGACCACGATGGTGGCGAGCACGGCCAGCACATTGATCGTCTGTCGCACGATGTCTTTCTTCATTCCGCGCCTCCTTTTGTGTGGATGGCCTTTTGGCACAACTAAAAGTACGCTTCGTAACCGGTCAGGCCCAACTCGTCGCGCATCACCTGGAACTCGTGGCGCAGGTTGGGGTTGGTGGGGATACCCTGCGCGCGCACGTGCTGCTCGCTCTCGTATTCCTTCTCGCCCGCCACGTAAATGCGTTCTGCGCCAGGGGCCTTGCGCGCCGCCTGCAACGCGCGCATAATCTCGCCGGTGATGTGGCGCGATTCCTCCAGCGGGATGAAATGCGCGATGTCAATCGCCAAGAAAAAGTGGCCCAGCATAAAGGGGCGGCGGGAGCCATCGGGAGCGCGCCCCAGCAGGTCCTTCATGAACATCCCGCCACAGAGTGAAGCGCAGAGGATTTCGACCATCGTGGCCAGGCCGTACCCCTTGTACCCGGCAAATTCTTCTCCTGCGCCGCCGAGTGGCAAGAGCGCCGCTGCCCCCTTGTCCAGGTCCACCAGGATACGGCCGGGGTCGGTCAACGGGTTGCCCGTGCCGTCAATCACGACGCCTTCAGGCAGCGGCTTTTCGGCGCGCGCGGCGACTTCGACCTTGCCACGCTGGATGATCGAGGTGGCCGCGTCGAAGCAAAAGGGGTGTGGTCCGTCGGAGGGTGCAGCGAAAGCGATAGGGTTGGTGCCCAGCATTGGTTCGACGCCGAATGTGGGCGCGATGGAAGGGCGGGCATTGGTCACGGTAAAGCCCATCATGCCCTCCCGGGCCGCCATCAGCGCGTAGTAACCGGCGATGCCATAGTGGGTCGAGTTGCGCACGGCAACCGCTCCCAGCCCATAGCGGCGGGCTTTGTCTATCGCCATCTGCATCGCACGGTGGGCGATGACGTGGCCCATGCCGTGATGGCCGTCTATCAGCGCGGTGGTCTCGGTCTCCTTTGTGACTTCGATCTCGGTCCTGGTAGACTGAACGCCGGCCTTGATGCGGTCGTAGTAGTACTTGAGACGGGCCACGCCGTGCGACTCGATGCCGCGCAGGTCGGCGGCGATGAGCACATCGGTGCAGATGCGGGCGTCCTCGGGGGGGACGCCCAAACCCACGAAAACGTCGTACATAAAGGCTTCGATGATGGGGACGGGGATGTAAGTTACTTCTGTCATAGGTCTCCTTCCAGGTTAGTGGGTTATTCGTTCATTCGTGCATTCGTGCGATTCGCGTGATTCAAAGATGTCGGGTGATGAATCCTCTCTCGTGCACCCTGTTCTTATCGGGCCACCTGTTTAGGGCGGCCCGGCGAGATTCGATTCTTGAGGACCTGGTGTGATGTGGTAACCCAACTACGGGTGCCTATGGACAAGTTGATACATTTTACACCTGACCGTGTATCCTGGCAAGAACCGCGGCTTGGTGATATCGGCTTGCGCAAAACCGCTTGTAAGCCTGCTCTGGATTCTGGCCTGATCTAGAGTATTGCTCGCGAAAAACATCACAACCGCGAAGATTTTTGGAGCGTAGATTCGCGCAGATTTTCGCAGAATGAAGAAAAAAACCAGCGTTCATCTGCGTTTATCTGCGTCCGCGCTTTTTAGGTTGCGGACGGAGGCCGCGTTATGCAATAGCCTTGTCTCTTCCCACGGATCTGGTCTTGAGCGTAGCGCAAAACTAACCCTGTGGGCGTGGCGCTAATGCTCCGCTCACATTGCCTGCGTCGGGTCTGCAAGTGGTGGCAGGCTTTCAGCCTGCCTGCACGGGCTGGAAAGCCCGTGCCACTCCCGCTGTCACGAGACTTTGCCGTGCCGGCCGGACCTGCCGGGTTGTGACCCGGCAAGCACAGCCGGCGCGCGATGCAGTGGTTTGACTAGCGTGAGAGGCGGGGTATAATCGAGGACGATGCAGAGGGTCGTTACCTACCAACAACCGCTCTTCCCTTGCCTGGTCGCCGGCTTTCCCTCCACGCGCTACCAGGGCAGCAAGGCGAAATTGGTAGACTGGATATGGGAGCAAATTGCTGTCCTGGATTTCGACACCTGCCTGGATGCTTTCGGCGGCACCGGTGCCGTCGCCTACCGCCTGAAACAAGAGGGCAGGGCAGTGACGTATAACGACCTGCTCCGGTTCAACTACACCTTCGGCTTGGCGCTCATTGAAAACGCGAGAGTGCGGCTCGACTCCAGCGACCTGGATTGGCTCCTTCAGTGGCATCCTGACGTCACCTACCCCCGCTTTGTGCAGGATACTTTCCCCAACATCTATTTCACCGATGAGGAAAACGCCTGGATTGACCGGACCATCACCAACATTCGCCGACTCGCCGATCCATACAAGTTTGCCCTGGCTTTCTTTGCATTGTGTCAGGCGTGTCTCGTGAAACGGCCCTTCAACTTGTTCCATCGCAAGAATCTCTACCTTCGCTTTGCTGACGTGGAGCGCTCTTTTGGGAACAAGGCCTCTTGGGACAGGCCATTCGAGGAATGGTTCTGTACCTTTGTCGAGGAGGCGAACAAGGCTGTTTTCGATAACGGTCGGACGAATCGCGCGCTGAACTATGACGCAGTGGGCGTGCCAGGGGAATATGACCTGGTGTATGTAGACCCGCCTTACATCTCGGCGCGTGGCGTTGCAGTGGACTATCGAGACTTTTACCATTTCCTGGAAGGGCTGACGATGTACGATGATTGGGAGCGATATATTGACCGTCACTCCAAACATCGCCGCCTGAAACCGCAGCCGAACGGGCGGACGGATAGGCGATGTATCTATGAAGCATTCGACCGGCTGTTTCGGCGCTTCCGCAAGAGTATTCTGGTCGTCTCCTACCGTAGCGATGGCATTCCGTCCGAACCAGAACTGGTTTCTCTTCTCAGACAGTACAAACGCAACGTGCGTGTCGAGCACTATGGTCAGTACAAGTACGTATTGTCCACTAACTCGGAGTCAAAAGAAATCCTCTTGATCGGAGTGTAAGGCATGGGTGTAGACGATTTCCGGAAAAAGTGAGAGCCCGCCTCCTGGAAGGAGTACCAATGGACTATACCTACGAACAAATTGCCAAGATGATTGACCATTCGCTGCTGAACCCCACTCTGACGGCGGACGATCTGGAACGGGGCTGCCAGATTGCGCGGCAATACGACGTGGCGAGCGTGTGCATTATGCCCTATTACCTGAGACGCTGCGCCGAGATCCTGGCCGGGAGTTCGGTCAAGCCGACTACGACGATTGGCTTCCCGCATGGCGGGCACACCACCGCCGTCAAGATTGCCGAGGCAAAGCAGGCGCTGGCCGACGGCGGCCAGGAACTGGACATGGTGGTCAACATCAGCAAGGTGCTCAGCGGCGACTGGGCCTATGTGCGCGCCGACATCCAGGCCGTCGTGGATACTGCTCACGCGGAAGGAAAGAAGGTCAAGGTCATCTTTGAGAACTGCTACCTGCAGGACGAGCACAAGATCAGGCTGTGCGAGATCTGCGGCGAAGTGGGCGCCGATTGGGTCAAGACCTCGACCGGATACGGGACGGGTGGCGCGACCGACGGGGACGTCCAATTGATGCGCCGGTACAGCCCGCCGCACGTGCAGGTCAAGGCCGCGGGTGGCATCCGCACGCTGGACCGATTGCTGGAAATGCGGGCGTTGGGGGTTACCCGTGTGGGGGCTTCTGCAACGGCGGCGATTCTCGACGAATGTCGCAGACGGCTGGGACTTCCGGCCATTGCAGGCATCGGTGGAGAGCATAACGCACAGGGATATTGAAGCCAAGGAGGAGCGATGGAACCGATCTGGGAATGGGGGTTGGAGGTCATTCGTACCATCCAGCAGGTACACGGACCGGCGCTGGATGCGTTCTTCAAGGCCATCACCTTTATGGGCGAGGCTGAATTCTTTCTTCTGCTGTTACCGGCGGTCTTTTGGAGCGTGGACCTGGCGGTGGGTGTGCGGATGATTTTCGCCTTCCTGCTCTCCACCTACGTGAACAGCGGGCTCAAGTACCTGTTTGCCCACCCGCGCCCGCCCGATCTTGATCCCGCCGTGCGGCTTGCCAGCGCAGAGGGCTATGGATTGCCCAGCGGTCACGCCCAATCGGCGGTGATCGTGTGGGGCTATCTTGCCTCCGCTTTCCGCAAGACCTGGCTGTGGATCGTCGCGCTCCTGCTGATCCTGCTGATCGGCTTTTCCCGTATCTACCTGGGGGTGCATTTTCCTACCGACGTACTGGGCGGCTGGATCGTCGGCGTCATCTTCCTGCTGGCGTATCTGGCGCTCGAGTTCCGGGTGGAGACCTGGCTGAAGCGCCTCAGCCTGGCTGCACAACTGGCGCTGGCCGTATTCGTGCCGCTGGTCTTGTTGCTGCTCTTCCATTCCGGGGATGCGCCCAAGGTGATGGGCGCCATGCTGGGGGGCGGCGTGGGGTTGGTGTGGCTTGTGCGCACGGTGCCCTTCCGCACTGCCGGCCCGCTGTGGCAGCGCGTTGTGCGCTTCCTGGTCGGTGTCGTCGTCCTGTTCGTCATCTATTTCGGCCTGAAGGCAATCTTTCCTGCCGAGGGGGAACCGCTCTACCTGTCCTTTAGCATTGTGCGTTATGCGCTTTTGGGGCTGTGGATGAGCCTGGGCGCGCCGTGGCTGTTCCTGCGGCTGCGGCTGGCGTAGCGCGCTGCGTAGACGGATTGCCAGGATCGGCTTCAAAGACGCCTCCTGCTCGCATTTTGTACCGGAAACCAGCGGCGATGATGGTGCCCGCCAGACATCGCAGTACACACCAGGCAACCGGGATTTCTGCGTCTCTATACCGTGTCGTCAGCCTGACGCTTGAATGCCGTACCGATGAAGACGGCCAGGATCAGAAGGATCGCCAACCCCAGCAGGATCGGCCAGGCGGGCTCGGCGGACGTCGTGGGAGCAGGTGACATCGGTGTGGGCGGGGCGGTGGGTGGGGCCAGCGTGGCGGTGGGGGATGGTGTATCGGTAGGCAGCGGGGTGGGAGACGGTGTCTCGGTTGGGAGTGGGGTGGAGGTCGGCGTTTCGGTGGGGGTCGCCGTCGCTGTCGGTGTGGGCACGGGAGTGGGAGATGGCGTCACAGTCTCCCCGGCCACGGCGGGCGTCCCGGTAAGCACAGGCGTGGCCGTCGGGGTTGGAAGTGGTGTGCCGCCAACCTCTTCGACGAGCAGGTACGTCTTGCCGCCGATGATGCAGGGAGGGTGTGGGATATCCGCATTGGGGGATACCGGCGGGCAGCGGGCCCCGGAAAGGTTCAGCATATATTTCCCGCTCACCGGCGCGATGATCTGCTCCACCCCGGCCTGATCAACCAGCCGGGCGTGGGCTGCGATGGCAGGTAATGAGACTGTGACGTCCCTCTGCTTGCGCGCCCACACGACGCGCGTCGTGCGATCGCCCCGATTGAGCGTGACCACGCTGTAGAGCGCATGGCGCTCCTCACGGGCCGAGATGGTGCCGGCGTAGTGGGTTGTGATCAGCCGGTAGGCGTCGAATGCCGGGCGGCGGCTATGGTCTAGGCGGATGATGCCGAACGGCTCCTCTCCCACCCGTGGTGCGTTGTCCACCCACCTGTAGACCGCGATGCGCTCCACCCCCTGGCTGAGCGCCAGCGCGAATGCCTGGAGCAGAAAACCGGCCTGTTCTTCCAGCGTGATGTCGAAATTCGCCCCCGGCAGGCTCCAGTAGGGCGGGTCGGCGTTGGATGGCGCGTTGGTCTCGTTGATCCAGATGGGTTTGGTCAGCCCGTGGGCGGAGAGCGTCGCGCGGGTCTCGCCGACAATCGCAGGGATCGTTTCGGTCTGGAAGTAAATGTGCAGCGTGACGACGTCGAAATAGTAGCCGTGTTCCGGTCCGCTGGGGTCCTGTTTGGCGACCGCCAGAAAGCGAGCCAGGTAGGTCTTGTCGTGATGGAAGGTCAGGCCGGCCAGGTGGATGACGACGTTGGGGTTGGCCTGGTGGGCAGCAAGGTAGGCGACCTTGAGCAGTTGGTAGTATTCCTCTACCGAGCCGCACCACTCGGCGCCAAACGTGGCGGGCGGAATATTCGGCTCGTTCCAGATGATCCAGCGATTGATGCGCCCGGCGTACCTGCCGACGACGCGACGCACGACCGCTGCCCACGCGTTGCCGGGATCGTCTAGCGGCAAATCCAGGCCGCGAGGGACGCCGCAATCAGGCAACCCATCGGTGGCCCAGGCCGGGGTGTTGATCAGGAGACCGACCACCTCGCGTCCGGCGGCCTCGTCCCGCGCCAGCCATACGTCTCGCTCCTGCAGGTGCGTTTCGTTCCAGTCCTGGGCGCTATGAGGTTGCAGTTGCGACCAGTCGAACAGGATGCGTTCCCAGCCCACGCCGGCTTCGGTTGCAGCAGCCACATCCCAGAATGCCTCGACCGCGCCGAAGCGCCGGTCAGGAGGCGGGGTCTGGGCGAGAGCCGGCACGGTCAATAATGAGCACAGGACAGATGAGCAAATGACAAATGAGCGAAAGGCGAAAGGCGAAAGGCGATAGGCGATATGTGATTGGGGCTTGGTGTGAGGTTCGATCAACGGCTACTCCGGTAAGCCCAATTTGTCGCGCACGAAGTGGCGTACAGTTTTCATTGCTTTTACCGCCTCGCGGGCTTCTTCATCGGTTGCCCCTTCGCCAGGGTAGCGAAACTCGACAGCATAGGGATTCAAAAGCAGCAGCAGGTCGGTGATCAGATCGAAGGCAGGGTCAACCGCCAGCGCCAGGCGGCGTAGTTCGCGCAAGTCGTGAGTTTTGGGGAATGTTGCTCCTCGCTGTACGAGGAAAGCCTTGAGATATTTCTCGGCACATTGCTGGCAGTGGAAACAAACGGTATTCGGTGTTGGCCGTTTCCGTTTGCGGATCAATGTGACGGCGGTGTCATAGTCCTCTTCCGCTTTACGCACCCACTCTGCCAGGTGTTCATCGGTCCCGTTCATAGAGTACCTGTCCCCGTTGAATGATTTCTTGAATAAAGCAGTCGCCAATGCGCAAGCGGTGCTGGATTTCTTCTGGCGTGCGTACCAGGATGTCCATAGGGAAGGGGATATCCAGCAGGGCGCGAGCGATGCGAGCGCTGCGCCGGGCAGGCCGATCGCTATCTTCCATTACGACCAGCAGGTCTATGTCGCTGTCTGGCGTGGGCTGGCCCCAGGCGTAGGAGCCGAACAGGATGACTTGTTCTGGTTTGAACGTTTGCGCGATGCGTTGCGCCACTTCCGCGATCTGTTGCTCTGTGATCATTTTGCGCCTTCCTCCCTCCGGTTGAGCCAGAGGCGAGCAACGGCGTCGTCCAGTACAGCAGGTCGCAGGTCCTGTACGTTCAGTTGCAGCCGCTGCTGACCGTTCCACTCGTTGGCTTCGAGGTGGTAGACGATGTCCACCCGGTCGGGCAGTTTGCCGGCCCATTCTCCCTGCCGGAAAGCGATGCCGTCCCAGACCACCCGGCCGTCGGAGAACGTGAGCCGAAGATGCCTGCCGTCACCACCGATAGCCCGCTGGCCCAGCAGGCGGACGCTCCGGCTGAGGAAGAGGGGCTGGGGATTGGCGTAGCCACAGGGCTCCAGCCTGACCAACTCGCGGTACAATTCCCCCGACATCTGTGCGAGTTCTACCTCGGCATCTACCGCCAAGACGGGGGTCAATTCCAGACCGGCCAGTTGCTCGGCGGCCAGTCTATGCAATCGCTCCGCCAATTCATCGAGGTGTTCGTTCGAGACGGTAAAACCGGCGGCGGCAGCGTGCCCGCCGTGGCGTACCAGCAGGTCGGCGCATGCGTCGAGCGCGGCGGTGATGTGGAATTCGGGGATAGAGCGGGCGGAGCCTTTGCTGTACTTTTTGTCCACTTCGACGATGACCGCCGGGCGGTAGAACTCGTCCACCAGTCGGCTGGCGACCAGCCCGACGATGCCGGCCAGGAAATCGGGCGCGGCGGCGAAGAGCAGCGGCGTGTCCTCACCTGCCTTTAATACCATTTCACGGGCGCGCTCGTGCGTTTCGAGCGTGAGTTGCTGGCGCTCGCGATTCAGCCGATCCAGTTGCCCGGCCAACTGCTCTGCCTCGGCAGGGTACTCGGTCTCCAGCAGCCGGTAGGCCTCCTGCGCGTGGGTCAGTCGCCCGGCGGCATTGAGCCGCGGCCCCAACGCAAAGCCGATAGCGGTGGCGTCCACCTGCCCGGCCTTGAGCCCGGCCTGCCGGCAGAGCGCCTCGACGCCTGGGCGCTCCATCCGATTGATGGATGCCAGCCCGCGCCGTACCAGGGCGCGGTTCTCGCCTAACAGGGGGGCCAGATCGGCCACCGTGCCCAGCGCGACCAGGTCGAGCAGGTCGTCTTCCTGTAATCGCACCCCATGGCTGGTCACCGGTGTCTGAGAGTGGCTGCGTAGCAGGGCCTGGGCCAGTTTATAGGCCACGCCTACGCCGGCCAGTTCGCACGGGTATGGGCAGTCGGTGCGCTTGGGATCAATTACGGCTACGGCGTCGGGGAGTCGCGGGCCAACGGAGTGATGGTCGGTGACGATGACCTCGAGGCCCAGCCGTCTGGCGTAGGCGACCTCGTCCACCGAGCGGACGCCGCAATCCACGGTGACGACGACACGCACCCCCTCGCGCGCCAGTTGCGCCAGCGCCGGCTTGTGCAGGCCATAGCCTTCGTCCACGCGATGGGGGATGTAGTGGCATACGTTGCCACCGAGCGCCCGTAAAATCTGTACCAGGAGCACTGTAGCGGTGACCCCATCAGCGTCGAAATCCCCGTACACGGCGATCTGCTCGCCCTGGCGCAGGGCGCGGCGCAGACGGGTGACGGCGGCGGGTACTCCCTCGACGGCAAAAGGATTGGCCTCGCCGCCTTCGCCGCTGAGGAAAGCCGCCACGTCGGCCGGGTCGGTGACGCCACGGTTGTAAAGCACCTGCACGATGAGCGGGTGCAGGTGGGGAAAACGAGCGATGTGGCTGGGCGGGGCAGGTGGTGCGATCTGCCAGCGTTTGGGGCGTAGAGCCATCTGGACTGACCTTCGTGCGTTTTTATGACGCTAATCTTACCACAACGCGCACAAAAGGAAAAGCCCTTCTCCGCTACGGAAGAGGGCTTTCCTGTCGGTGCAGGGCGCGAGTTTAGCCCTTGGTGGCCCAACCCTGCTTCTGGACCAGGTCGGTGATCACCGGCACGTTCACCCACTCGCCTTTGTAGGCTTTGATTCCCAGGACAACGGCGTAGATCCACGCGATCAGGCCGATGCATGCCCAGCCCAGGAGAACGACGATAACGCCCAGCCAGATGGATACCCAGGCATTGTACTTGATGAATGGGCGCTTCTTCTTGTCCTCGATCAGCAGCATGATGATGCCGATCACAGGGCAGAAGATGTAACTCAAGAGTGCCCATAACTTGTCGTCCTGAGTGATCTCGCCGCCGCCCATTGGTGCTCCAACCATTTCTGCCATGCGTTTCACCACCTTTCCGCCCGGCACGCGTGGGATTTGGTGAAGCACCCACGTGTCGTGCTCCACCGCCGGAACTGGGTGTTATTTTAGCAAATCCCGATGTAGATGTCAAATCCGTCGTGTTTCCAGCAACCCATCCCCTACCAGGTTCGCTGCCAGCACGGTCAGCGTCAGCGCCAGGCCGGGGAAGAGGCTGACCCAGGGCGCGTCGCGCAGGTAGCCGCGGCCTTCGGCCAACATGGCGCCCCACTCCGGGATACCAGGGGGCACACCCAATCCCAGAAAGTGGAGGGCGGCGCCGTTCAGCAGCACCCAGCCTAACTGCGCAGCGGCGAACGCCACCAGAGGTGCTGTTGCGTTAGGCAGGATGTGATATCTCAAAATGTACCACTCGCTGCACCCTACCGCTCGCGCAGCCTCGACATAGGGCTGCATGCGCACCTCCAGTGTGGCGCTGCGGGCCACACGCGCGTATGCGGGCGCTGCCGCCAGCCCCACCGCCACGGCCACCGCGCCCGCGCCCGGCCCCAGCACGGCTACTGTCGCCATCGCCAGCAACAGGCCGGGGAAGGCCAGACACGCATCGGTCAGACGCATCAGCAGGGCCTCGATCCAGCCGCCGAAAAAGCCGGCCAGCAGCCCGACCGGCAAACCCAGCCCCACGGCGAGCGCCAGCGCGGTCAGGCCCATCCCCAGCGTCCAACGTCCACCCCACAGCAGCCGCGCCAGCACGTCCCGGCCCAGGGGATCCGTCCCCAGTGGCCTGCCGGGGGCCGGTGGCAGGAGCGCACGGGCCGGGTCAGCAGCCCAAGGCCCTGCGGGAGCCAACAGCGGCGCAGTGAACGCCCCGAGGGCGATCAGCACCAGCCAGGCCAGCGCGGCCAATGTGACGGCCTGACGCCGTAGAGGACGGCGGGGTGGGGCGGCCCAGCGGATCACACGGCCTCCTCGCGCAAGCGTGGATCCAGCCACAGTTGTGCCAGGTCTGCGAGCAGGTTGACCAGCACGTAGACGAGTGCTGTGAACATGACCACCCCGCGCACCACCGGCAAATCGCGCCATAGGATCGCCTGCACGGCCAGTTTTCCCAGCCCGGCGCGGGCAAAGACCGATTCGGTGATCACGGCTCCGCTCAGGAGAAAACCGAATTGCAGGGCGACGACGGTGAGGGCCGGAGCGAGAGCGGCCCGCAGCACGTGACCGAGGAGCACCCGCCAGGCTGGCAGGCCGCGCGCTCGCGCGGCCAGTACGAAAGGCTGCACCATCACCTCTGCCACGCGAGCGCGCACCAGCCGGGCGATGGGGCCGGAGAGGGCAAAGCCCAACACGAGCGCGGGCAACACAAGGTGGCGCAGGTCGCCTGAACCGGTGGCGGGCAGCCAGCGCAGGTGCAGCGAGAACAGCAAGATTGCCAGGAGACCCGACCAGTAGGTGGGGGTGGAGAGGCTCACGACCGAGATGGCCGTGACCGCCGTGTCCAGCCAGGTACCACGCCGGATCGCCGCCAGGGTTCCCAGCGTCAACCCCAATGCGGCGGCGACGATGATCGCGGCGACGGCAAGTTCCGCCGTCGGCGGGAGTTGTTCGAGGATCATCTGACCTACCGGCCGGCCGTGTAGCCAGGATTGGCCCAGGTCACCGCGCGCGAGGTCCGCCAGAAAGCGGATGTACTGCCCAGGCAATGGGTCGTCCAGGCCCAGTTGGGCGCGGCGCTCGGCGACCTGCGCAGGGGTGGCGCCGGAGGCGGCCAGGAGCGCCTGGGCCGGATCGCCCGGCGCCAGTTGCAGGGCGGCAAAGGCCAGCGTCGCGGCCAGCCAGAGGACGAGGATTGCCTGTGCGAGTCGCTGCCCTACGTGTGTGAGCGCCATTCCGCGGTCATTTTACCACAGGGGAAGGGAACGGCAACTCATAGCACGGACTTTGATTCCGGGCGGCAATCTGCGTTTCAGCTGATCCCATAGACGCACAAGGCGATCCGTCAGTGCAACGACTCCAACCGTCAGAAGTATGAGCACCGGGATGCTGTGCCGGGTGTGGCCGATGAGGCCGATGCCCCAACCGAGCAGGAGCCAGTGAACGAAGTAGAAGGCGGTGATGCGCGCACCCCAGTAAGAGAGCAACCGCAAGGGCGCGTTCTCGCGGAACCGTTTGACCAGCCAATGGCACACCGAGAGCCACGCGAGTACGAAGCCGGTGCAGGCGATCACCATGCCGGGGCCGCTGCGAAAATAGTCGCCGATGTGAAAGGCAGGTCGGTACAGGATCAACAGGGTGCCGGCGAGAAACAACGTCACACCCATACCCGCCGCGCATTGGTATACTGCGTCCCGGTCGGTGCTGGCGGCCAGCCACGCTCCGAACGTCATCCCGGCGAGCGGGTAACTGATCCACGGTAGTACGGGGAATTGCACCATCTCACCGGTTCCCCACAGCGGAACGAGCCATCGGTCGAGGGGAGGCCAGCCGCTCATCCGTCCCCACAGCGCCGGCGCCCCCATCGCCACTGCCGCTGCCAGCACAACCCATATCCATGGCCTGGGCAGGAAACGCTGTACAGCGATGAGGATCATCAGCGAGAGTCCAGCACAGTGGAGGATATCCACGATCCAGAACAGGTCGGCCGGCGTGTGGAACATCAGGTCGCGGGGCGCGATGATACCCAACCGCAAGCCCAGGAAAGCGGGCAGAGTTCCACGCAGCAGGTTCAGCAGGTAAGCCAGTGCGATCAGGAAGAGGCTGCGGCGCAGGGTGGGGCGTCTCGAGAACGCCAGCGACGTGCCCATCAGGAACAGGAAGAGCGGTGCGGCGGGCGGCCCGCCCAGAAGCCGGACGGCGGCGCCGTAGATGGAGTGATTGGCCGCGCTATCCCCATACAGGAGCAGGACATGCACGGCGACCATGCCCAGTGCCCCCACACCCCGCGCTACATCGAAGGAGAGCACGCGTTCCCGGTTTCCGCTCATCCTGACGATTGACGACCGACCACTGTGGTTGTGCTGCCTTCGCTCAGGGTCCGCCCGGGATGCTCACCCTCCCGCAGATCCAGGAATCGGGAGATACAGCCCGCCTTGGGCGCTTGCTCGCGGGGTTAGTGCGGGAGGGTGAGCGGTTTCCCTCGGTGCTATTCCAGGGCGCATGCGAAGTACAGCCACGGCGACTGCGGGCCGTGATTGCCGGCGTTGTCAATCGCCCATACGGCCCAACGGAGAGTGTGAAGGTACTCATGCGGCCTCGTCCACTGGGTCACATCCGCCGAAGTGCCGTAGATGATGAAGTACGGCTCGCTACTCTGCCACTGGTTGCCATCGTACCACTGCAGGTTGACCCGGTAGCCCTGGATGCCGCTGGGATCGGAGACGCTGTTCCAGCGCAACACAGTGGTGCCACACTGCTGGGTCGGATCGTTCGGATTGTTGCTGCCTGGGCCGATGGGGACAGGAGCGGGTGGCGGGGTCTTGTCCTCAGGTGGCGGCTGAGTGGACGGCGGCTGTGTGGGTTGTGGTGCGCTGAGGCAGATGGTCAGGGTGCGGATGTCGTGGGAGCCGTCTCGCAATACAACATCCAGGGTGTAGGTCTCGCAGGTGGTACTGGGACAGGCCCGGTAGGTTCCCACACCGGCGACGCCCTGCCCGTTGAAGTAGACCGCCTGGACGTTAGCCGTCTCCCAGTGGATGGTGGTGCAGGAGCCGGCAGGGACGGTGGTCGCCTCGGCCCAGAAGTTGATCAGGGCCTGAGGTGTGGAAGTGGGAAGGGGGGTGTTGGTGGGCCGTGGAGTGGGAACCGGTGTTCTGGTAGGCTGTGGGGTGGACGTCGCACAGGAACCGGTGACGTTGATGGTCACGCTCTGCACGTATTTATCTTCTGCCAGGACAATCAGGTTATAGGTCGTGGTCTGGCAGGGGCAGACCTGGAGCGAACCTTCTGAGGCTACCGGTTGCCCGTCCAGATCGATGCTCTGGGGCTGGACGTTGGAGACTCTCCAGCGCAGGAAGGTGCAACTGCCGGCAGCGAGTGAAGTGGCGTCGGCCGTGAGTTCGAGCACGGGACCCAGAGGTATGGCTGTCATCTCGAGAGGAGTGACCATCAGCCCCGGCGTTCCCGTGGGTGCTGCAAGGAGCGGAGCAGGGGTCGGTTGTGCGACCACGTGGATCTCGATGGACTCTGAGGTGGCCTCCCCGTCTTCTGCCTGTGCGCGGACGCTCAGGGAGTGGTCTCCGGGGATGCCCGGTGTCCACATTGCCATCCCCTGCCACAGGTCTGCGCCGGCCCCGCTCACCGAGAGAGGTATCGTATCGTGTCCATCTACCCGCAGCCACATATCCACCGCGGCGCTGCTTGCAGCCCGTGCTTGTACGGCAACCGGCTGATTGACGGCCACTGCTGCGCCATCTGCCGGAGCGTCAATCCAGACACCGTTGATCGGACCGGTTTCATCGTCTTTGTTGCTATAGTACAGGCTACATCCCGAGGCGAGCGGAACCGCGACCAGCAATAGTAGGACGATGAGCCTGTAGATTCTGTTCTTATCCATCGCTTTCCTCCCATTTCACGAGTGCGTTCCATCAAGGGCAAGAGTCTCGACAGATTTGATAGTAGAGCGTGAACGTGTGATTGGCTCCTTCACTGGTTGCCTCCAGGGCCGTGCCGCTCCAGTCGTCGCGGGGGTGATGACGCGTTATGCGTCCAAGGCTGACCGGTGGGCCGACCAGGTCCGGCATCCCATAACATTCTATGGAAAGGCTCAAGACCATCTCCTCTGTTGTCAAGTGGAGGCTTCGATGCTGGCGGTCGCCCAGTTTCCAGACCGAGGAGGCCTCCCTGTCCAGATACTGGTCATCCACAGGCAACCGCGCGGACGGCACGCCTTCCACCTCTGCATAACAGTAGACCCCGTGCCAGTCCCGATTGGTGTACAGCCGTTCGCCCAGGCGGATTTCCACGTCTACCGGCAGTCCGACCGCCACTCCCCCAGGCTCCAGGGAGCCCCGGCAGCCCAGTATGTCGCCCGGACTATCGGGACAGCCGTCCTCATTGTCCATGAACCCGTCGTTGTCAGAGTCGGTGCAGGCCGCCGGGGCGATAGAGCACCAAAGCGGCGAAAGCCCGCCGTTGATGATGGCGATGCCCTGTCCAGCCGGCGAGGAACAGCCCCCCCAGATGGCCGGGCCCGCTTCCTGGGGACAGCGATCGTCGGCATCCGTCAGCCCGTCGTCATCAGAGTCGTTGCAGAAGGGCGGCAGTTCTCCCCCTCCCAAGCGGGCCAGCGCGCAAAACAGGCCATCCGCCCAGTCGGGCACAGGGAATTGTGGGTCATTTCCTGCAACCGGGCAGCCGTCGTCTTCACCCCCGGGCCAGAGGGGACAATCGTCCTGGTCGTCCACGTTCCCGTCGCCGTCCTGATCGTCGGCGTCCACCAGCGGACAGCCCGCATTTTCCTCCGGCCCGGCCACGTCGCCGCACTGGTCCTGGTCATTGAGCACACCGTCGTTGTCCCGGTCGTCGCTCTGGCCGGGGCATCCCAGGCTGCCGCCGGCACCGGGTTGATCGTCGCACTGGTCCTGGTCGTCGGGCACGCTGTCGCCGTCCTGGTCGCCTGCCCCCGGGTCGGGAGAACCCTGGGATTCGAGTGGGCCGGCCTGGTCGGGGGAGGCGTCCACATTGTTCGGCAGCCCGTCTCCATCTCCGTCGGCAGGCTGCGGACACCCCTGATGTTCACCCAGGCCAAACTGGTCGGGACAGCGGTCCTGGGAATCGGCGATGCCATCCCCGTCCCTGTCGGTTGCGCTTGCCGTTGGACAGCCCTGGGCGGGGATGAGACCTGCTTCGTCGGGGCAGGCATCCTGTTCATCCGGGACCCCATCTCCATCTCGATCGGGGGCCTGGAGGGCCTGGACGCGGATGGAGGTGTTGGCCGAGCCGCCGGGGCGGGTGTAGGCCCAGGCGGTTAGCGTGTGGTCGCCGGGCGTGCGGGAGACCCAGAACCAGACGGCCTGCGCGCTGGTAGACATGGCCGGCATATCGCCGATCAGTTGCCCATCGGCCCAGAGTTGCAATCGGACGAGAGGCTCGTCGGCAGAGGTTGCCTGGACATGTACCGGCACTGCGGCGCCGAGTCCGATTTGCGCGCCGTGTGCCGGGCTCAGGAAGGAGACAATAGGTGGGGTGGCTTCCCGGCGTGCGATCGCTTTGGCGCCGGCCCGTTGCAGGGCCAGTAACCCCGACGCCGCTATAAGCAGAAACACGCAAAGGCATGCTGCCGTGATCCATACGAGGATCGTCAGTACGCGAAGGTTTTTAGTTCTACTCATTTCTGTCCTCCTACAAGTTTATTATTTTCCGGGCGAGGTGCAGAATCCCATTCTTCCCTGCTTCCCTGATTCCCTTCCTGGCCTTTCCCAGAAGCGGAGGTCTTTCCCCTCCTCCTGCCGGGTGGCGGCGCAGCCGCCGGGGTGGGGCGAGGATGTATACCCCCTTTCCCCACCCCCATCCCCCTCCCCTTTCCCCCGCTGCGGGGGAAAGGGGAGGGGGTAGGGGAGGGGTTAGGGGGTCAATAACCCCTCATCACCAGCGGCAGGTAGACCAGGTACTGTGCCGTGCCGCACCAGAAGCCGGCGCAGAGTTCATAATTCCCTTGCGAGACCGTGCCTACGATCGGCTGGCCGATGGTGCCGTCCAGGGAGATGCCCCCGGCCTCCGTGTGCCCGCCCCCGCCGCCGAGGACGGACCAGGGGATGGCTGTTGTGCCCTGCGCCAACGCTGTGCCGGCCAGCATAAGGAGAGCCAGCGCCGTTGCGAAAAGTGCCATCCGTTTCACGGTTCACCTCCGGCGCTATGGGCAGGTGTAGGCGTTGTAACTGCCGTCGTACACCTGAAAGCAGGTGCGCGTGCCGCCGGTGCGGTTGAGGCCGCCGTCCAGTTGGCTGACGGCAAGGTAGAGGACTCCGCTGTTCTCTCTCACTGCTGCGGTGCTGCCTCTGAAGCGGCAGGAGTCGGCCCGCACTGTACCATATGACGTGTAGAGGCCGTAATTGGATGTGCCGTTCTCCCCCAGCGCGAAGGCGCCCTGAACGGTCAGGTCGCCGACGTTGTGCATCCCGGCTGCCAGGTTGCCGCCCTGGGCGATGAAGGAGCCGCTGTAGACCCGGGCCACAGAAGTGCCCACTTCGTTTCTCAGCCCCTGGTTATTGGTGGTTCCTCCCCACGCTCGCGCCGTCACGTCGTGGGCCTCCAGGACGGCGCCGTTGGTATTGTGAATCGCCCAGGCGTAGGTTTCCCCCGCCGCATTGGCAGTGAAAGAGCCGCCCCGCAGGATGGCGTTTCCATCTGCCTTGTTGTTGCAGAAGGCAGTCGCTGAATATGTTGCATTTTCTCCCTGCGCCGTCACTCCCTCGGCTTCCAGGTGGGCATCAGAGTTGTAGATGCCGTAGGCAGAATGTCCCCCGCTGCCCAGGAAGAAGCCACCCTGTAGGAGAACGGTGGGATAGGTGTCGCTCTCCAGGCCGACGTTGGTGGTGCTGGCACCTGTGCCGCTGGCGCGCACATCTGCTGCACCCAAGAAGGTGCCCAAGCCGCCGTACACCCGGATGCCATAGGCGTTGGTGCCTCCGGTGCCGGTGAACGTCCCGCCGTGCAGTGTGACTTCCGGTCCACCATCCGTATCGGCTTCAACGCGCAGGCCGACGTTGTCGGTGCCGGTCTTGCCTGCAAAGGCCGTGACATTCTCCAGCGTAATTTGGGTGTCGCCCGTTAGGTAGATAGCGATGTTGGAGGTGCCGGTCCCTCCGGCCTCCACGTACACATTGGACACCCGCACGTTGGTGACGTCCGCGCCGTATATTCCATAGTTCGTCGCGCCGGTGCCGACGTTGGAGATGCTCAGGTCGCGCACGGTGGTATCACTGGCCAGTTCCAGTGTCCGCCCGCCGTCAAACGAAGGCGCCGCCTGGATGAAGGTCACCCCCTGGCCCGCGCCCTGGAGATGCACGTAGGGCTTCAGGGTGATCGCTTCATCGTACCGGCCAGGGGCGATCCAGATCAGATAAGGGTTGCTGGCCGAGGCGTCGGTGATGCTGTCAAGGGCCGCCCCAATCGTGCTGTAATCGCCGTTACTCTTGGCGACGATGATGACGTTGCCGGGCGGGGCGGCGTGCTGCGCCTGCAGGGCATACGGCACGGCGGCGATGCGCGTGTCGGGCGTCAGGCGGGTGAAGGCGCCGCTGGGGCCGGCGCGGAACCAGACCCGCAGGTAGCGATCGTAGCCGGAAAAGACATTTGCTGTCAATTGGGTCATTCCCAGTGAGGTATCCCCCAGCAGGACGGTAAAGAGGCCGTTGCTGACCGACAGTTGTACGGCGTTCGTCGGCTCGCTGCCGCCGCTGCCCGTGCCGTCGTTGGACCAGTAGGTGATGTTCCCGGCGGCATTGACGACGGCAAACTTGAAGTAGCCGGTGCCGGTGAAGGGAGCGCCATCCACCTGCACCCGCCCCTGGTAGGAGACGACGGTCGGCGCGCCGCCGGTCTGGGCCAACGGCGCACGCCCTGGCGCGGCGCGGGTCAGCGTCAGCCCGCCGAAAGCCAGGGCCAGCACCAGCCCGATGATGCCCGCAATCATCCACTTGCTTCTCATTTTGCACCTCCAATTTTGTTTTTAACCACGAAGGACACAAAGGACACGAAGGTTTTGTTATGCTTTGTCTTTACCACGAAGGGCACAAAGGACACGAAGGTGTCAGGATTCCTTTGTGCCCTTCGTGTCCTTTGTGGTCGCAAAATGTCCGACCAGCGGCAGGTACAGCCAGGACGACGCCCGCCAGTACTCGTACGCCCCGATGTCGGGCCGGGCGTCGCGGGGACGGTTCTCCAGGTCCACCGTCGGCGCGCCATCGGCGCTGCCGGCATCTAACGCCGGACTCCCCGCCTGCAGGTGATAGTCGCCCGTCTCCCCCCAGGCCGGGCGGACAAAGCGCGGGTCGCCGCAGAGGTTGCCCTCGCCCAGCGAACTGATGTTCCCGCAGGTGTAGGCCGTCCCGCCGTGGGTCAGGACCGTCTCGTTCTGTGGCAGGTAGAAGAGGTTGTGGTCGGCGGCCAGGGTGCTGGCTGCGCCGATGTAGATGGGGCACTCCGGCCCACGCCCGCCGAAAACGGTGTTGCGCACCGTCACCTGCACCGGCACGGGGTTGTCGTACTGCACGTACATCAGGTAGTTCTGCCCTACGTAATCGTCCACGGTGACGTTGACGATCTCAAAGCGGGTACCCGCCTGCTCTACCTGGTCAATGACGATGGCTGCCCAGGGAGAGGGTTCGGGGTTGCCGTCGCCGCGGCCGTAGATGAGGGTGTTCTCAATGCGGCTGCCGTCTCCCCAGACCTTCACCCCGTCGCAGGAGTTGTTGGCCACGACACAGCGGCGGATGGTGGTGTTGGCGGCTTTGGAGTCCAGCCCGTCGCCGTAGTTGTGCTCGGCGACGGTGTCCTCAATCAGGATTGGCCCCTGGGATGGCTCAATGCCAAAGCCGTCGGGGCGGTCGTAGGGGCGGGCGGAGCCGTCGCTGCCCTGGTAGTAGTGGCCGCTCCAGGAGAGGGAGGAGCCGCGGATGACCACGTTCCGCCAGCCGCCGTGTTCCCCGGCCGGGCCGCCCAGCGCGCCAAAGCCGGCATATTCTATGCGGCAGTTGAGGATTTGCAGGTCCTCCACGTCCTGGATGTTCATCCCGAACTCGTCCACGTGGTGGATGGTGAGGTCCTGGAGGACGATGTGGGCGGCGGGCGCGCCCAGGATTTCCACCCCTTCGCGGAACCAGAGCGCCTCGCCGGAGGCGGTGTCGTCGTGGGTGATCTCCAGGTTCTGGATGCGGACGTACTGGACGCCGCTCAGGTTGATGGCGGTGAGGAGGTTATCCCGGCCGGCCAGGACGGGGCGGTTGCCCTCTTCGCCGGTGATGGTGATCCAGGCGGAGGCAGTGCCGGAGGGCGGGGTGATGATGTCGGCGTCGTACTCGCTCAAGGTATAGCGGCCGCCGAGGATGACCAGGGTATCGCCGGGGCGCAGTTGGCGGGAGCCGTAGCCGGGGGTGGCCCAGGGCTGGTCGCGGGTGCCGGGGTTGGCGTTGTCGCCGTTCGGGGCGACGTAGTAGACGTTGCCGGCAGCGGTGACCGGGGCCTCACCCGGAGATGCAGGTGAAGTGGCAATTGTAGTCGGCGCGGGCGTTTCGCCTGCCGCTGGCGCAGCCGGGGTAGGGACGGCGACCAGATTGCAGGCCAGGGTCAGGGAAAGGGCAAGGAACAGGATAGCAGGAAGGCGCATGGTTTGCATGGGCACCTCCTGCCCTCACCCTCCCCCTTCGCCCCCTCCCTCTCCCAAACCTGGGAGAGGGAGGGGGTT
>DAOUBA010000059.1:0-41178 GCA_034432855.1 Anaerolineae bacterium
CGCAGATTGACCGCAGATTGACGCTGATTTGTCCGAATTCGTGTTGGTTCGCGCCGAAAACCCAAGAAAATCTGCGTTTTTCTGCGTGCATCTGCGTCCCAGAAGAAGTTTGTCGGGTAATGAAATGTCAAACAAGCCTTATCGCGAATCAATGAATTGATCGCCCAGGGAGAATTCGATGACTGAGAAAACCATCGAGTATTACATGAGCTTGCCTTACCGGGTTGAGATCTATCCTGAGCCTGACGGAAGCGGTTATACTGCATTGGTACCGGAACTACCCGGATGTATAACCTCCGCTGATACCCTCCAAGAGCTCTGGGGCATGATCGAGGAAGCCAAGAGGGGATGGTTGGAACTTGCACTGGAGGACGGTGATTACATCCCCGAGCCAGCGCCAGTTGAGGTGGAGGAATACAGCGGTAAGTTCGTCGTGCGAGTCCCCTCATCATTACACCGGCAACTAGCCAGACGCGCTGAGCAGGAAAAGACCAGCCTCAATCAGTTGATCGTGATGTTGCTCGCTGAGGGGATGGGTCGTTGGAGCGCGCACTACAGCCCGGCACATTTCGCTTTAGGCCCGGACAGGCGATCAAACCGTTCCAGCGAGATGCCTTCGAGGAAATGCGGCGATCTTTGATCAGTGAGACAACTCGGGCGGAAGGTTCAACACTGATCTGGCGTGAGGACATCCCTACATCTTCGGTTCGCTTGGTGGCATAGCAAGTAGTACCTTGAGAATGAAATCCTTGCACTTTGGGCAAGAAAATCCACCACGAAGGACACGAAGGTCACATATAGGGAGACCATTCGGTATTTGGCGTGTAGCCGCCCATCTGGACTGGGGGCAGTATGACCCGCCAGCCGCCGGGCGATCAAATCGCCCGGCTCAGCAGGCAAAAGCCCTGCGGGCTTGCACCTGGTTCAGCCGTGCGCTTCCAGCGCACGGTGGAGCCGCGCCGCAATGAATCACTTGGTGGTTTTTGGTTCCGGCTTGTCCGGGTTAGGAGGATATTAGCCCAAATGAGTAAAAGGACTAGGCGTACAACGAAGCGACGAGACAGCACCAGTTCAGCCGCCAAAGAGTCGGAAATTCCCGTTTTCCCCTTCCAGTTAGTGGACATCCGACTGTACCAGGTCACCGTCGAACGACACAGTCCAGAGCAAGAAGGGAAAGATCCGCCGTCTCTGAGTGTGTTGCTCCTCAAAGGCGAGGAACCCCCCTCGTCGTTAGAGTTTGACCTTCGACTTCATCTTGAGACCAGGCTTCCCCACGGCGACGCACCAGAGTGCTCAATAGCCCTGAGCATCGAAGGCCATTTCAAGGCCGTTGTCGACCCGGCTAGCATAAGACCAGAAACTACTGAACGATTTAAGACAGCAGACGCCATCCTACTCATGTGGCCGTATCTGCGTGAGACACTTCACAATCTGACGGAACGCCTACGCATCGGTGTGCCACCCCTGCCAGTCATTGATGCGCGAGCTCTTGTTACACCGACGGGTGAACGTGTAAATGATTCTGAGAGTTAAGTAGGTGCCTTCCATCAGCAATTTGGAGGTCTTGCCGCCGCTTTCGACTGCCAATGTGCGTGATCTCTTGTAGGCCGCTCTACCCGTGCCGCAATTGACGCCGCCAGAGGCGCGCGAGTTGGTGGTTAGACATCTAGTCAATCGCGCCGGGTTTACCAGCAGCCGACGACGCAGGCAACCTTACCGCCCGGGTGAAACTTAACATTGTCAATAGTTACACAAGAACAAACTGCCCCGTGATCGGGTCACGGGGCAGTTTGCTTCTCCTTTGGTGAGAGCCGTTTATGCGCCTTCGGTGCCGTCCCGCAGGGGCGCCTCGGGAATGAAAAGCCAGGCGAGAATGTAGAAGAGGAATCCCACACCGTTAGCCAGGGCGAGAGCGGCCACCACTACGCGCACCAAGAGCGGATCCAGGTCAAAGTACTCCGCCAGCCCGCCACAAATGCCGGCAATCTGGCGCTCCGTCCGCGAACGATATAGTTTCTTCCTGGCCATGTCTATTCTCCTGCGATCTCTGTCCACTGGATTGTGATCCAGCGGCTCGGAGGCCCGCTAACTCTCGCCGCACAACTTGAGCAGGCACTCCCAGCGTTCGTCCACCTCGGCCTGCAACTGGTCAATCAAGTGGCGATTCTCCGGGCGGAAGAGGTGGCGGAAACGCCCCTGCCGCTTGAGCCATTCCTCCACCGGCTTTTTCTCCTTGGGCCTGTAGGTCAGCCGCCATACGCCGTTCTCGACCTCGTACAACGGCCAGTAGCAGGTGTCCAAGGCAAGTTGGGTCAGTTCGAGCGTCTCGTCGGTGGCGTGCCGCCAGCCGCGATTGCAGGAGGCCAGCACGTTCATGAACGCCGCGCCGCCGCATTCGACCGCCTTGCGCGTCTTTTGCATCAGGTCACGCCACTGGCTGGGCGCCGCCTGCGCCACGTAGGGGATGTTGTGGGCGGCCATAATCGCGGTCAGGTCTTTGCGCGATTGCTGCTTGCCGGGGATCACCTTGCCGGCCGGCGAGGTGGTAGTATGCGCGCCCAACGGCGTGGCGCTGGAACGCTGGATGCCGGTATTCATGTAGGCTTCGTTGTTGTAGCAGACGTAGAGGAATTGATGCCCGCGCTCGGCAGCGCCGGAGAGCGCCTGCAAGCCAATGTCGTAGGTGCCGCCGTCGCCGCCGAAAGCGATGAACTTGACATTCTGCTCCGGAATCTTGCCCTGCCGCACCAGACTGCGATAGGCCGACTCGATGCCCGCAATGGTAGACGCGGCATTCTCGAAGGCGCTGTGCATCCACGGCACGCGCCAGGCGGTGTAGGGATACAGGCTGGTCGAAACTTCCAGACAGCCGGTGGCATTGGCGATAACGACCGGCGCGTCAATCGCAGCAAGCATCTGGCGCACCACAATCGGCGCGCCGCAGCCGGCGCACAACCGATGCCCCGGGCTGAGTCTATCGGGGCGCTTGGCCAGTTCTTTGGGTGTCAGTTTGGTTGGCATGTTGCTCCTCACTCTCGTACGCTCAAAAAGGTCACTATCCGCTCCACGCGGCCCGTCTGGGCCATGTTGAGCGCGTCGTGATAGACCCGCTCGATCTCGCCGGGGCGGATGTCGCGCCCACCCAGGCCGAAGAGGTAATCGGCGATCGGCTTCTGGACACCGTGCACGGCCAGCGCCGCCACCAATTCCAGGAACAAGGGGCCGGCGTTGTTCATCGCCCCAAAGGAGATGGAGCGATCCATCACTGCGATGGCCTTGAGATGACGGAGCGCGTCCACCATTTCCCGCGCCGGGAATGGCCGAAAGACGCGCGGCTTCAGGAGACCCACTTTCAGACCCTGATCGCGCAACCTGTCCACTACGACCCTGGCCGTGCCGGCGGTCGAGTTGGTGACCACTACCGCCACCTCCGCATCGTCCAGGCGGTAGGACTCGAACAGGCCATAGTTGCGGTTGAACTTGCGGTTGAACTCGGCGGCCACATCGAGGATCACCGGCTGCGCTTTCTCCATCGCCTCGACCTGCTGGCGCTTGTGCTCGTAGTAATAGTCGTAAAACTCGAGCGGGCCGTAGGTCTTGGGATGCTCGACGTCCAGCAGCGGCCACCGGGGCTTGTATTGCCCCACGAATGCCTTGACCTCGGCGTCGTCATAGACCTCTACCCGCTCCATGCTGTGGCTGGTGATAAAGCCGTCCTGGCAGACGACGACCGGCAGAAGGACATCGGGGTGTTCGGCGATACGCACGGCCTGGATCATGTTGTCGTAGGCTTCCTGGCTGTCTTCGGAAAAGAGCACGATCCAGCCGGCATCGCGCATCCCCATCACGTCAGAGTGGTCGCAGTGGATGTTGATCGGCGCCGAGAGAGCGCGGTTGATCAGAGCCATCACGATAGGGCAGCGGTTGCCTGCGGCGATGTAGAGCACTTCCCACATCAGCGCCAGACCCTGGGAAGAGGTCGCGGTCATCACCCGCGCGCCCGCCGCCGATGCACCGACGCAGGCACTCATCGCGCTATGCTCGCTTTCGACCGCGATGTACTCGGTATCCACCAGCCCATCGGCGACGTATTCGGCGAAGAACTCGACCGTTTCCGTCTGCGGAGTGATGGGATATGCGGCGACGACGTCAGGGTTGATCTGGCGCATCGCCATTGCAGCAGCGTTGTCTCCGGTCAATGCTTCGAATGTGCTCATTGTCTACTCCTTCACCTTCCCTTCCTCAAGCATGCGGATGCACAGGCGGGCATCGTCGCGCGCCAGTTCTTCTCCCGCGTCCTTGATGACCTTGCTGTTGACGGGGCAGACGGAGGCGCAGATGCCGCAGCCTTTGCAATGCTCAAGGTCGAAACCGGCCATTTTCTCGTTCTCGGCATCCACCAGGATGCTGGAATCGGGGCAGAACAGCCAGCACTGGAAGCAGTGGATGCATTCGGCTTCGCCACGCACCGGGCGGAAGGCACGCCAGCCGCCAGTGCGGTACTCGATTGCATTACCGGCTTCCAGAATCATCCCACCGATGGGAATCTCTTTCCATCCTTTGAGTGTCATGTCTCTCTCCTAACCGTGTTGAATCTCCTCAGCCGCCCGACGCAATGCTCGGACATTAGCCTCGACCATTTCCGGCGAGATCTTTTTGCCGAACCAGGCACGCAACTGCTCGGCCAAGTCCTCGATGTCAAAGATGCCGATGGCGCGGGCAAGTGCGCCGAGCATGGGGGTATTGGTGATGTCACGGCCCATTTCCTCGATAGCGATGTGGCTGGCATCTACGGTGAACACCTTGCCGGTTTTCAGGCCCGTGATCTGGCGCACCTCGGCCGGACTCATCGAGGTGTTCACCAGCAGAGCGCCGTCCTCCTTGAGCCCGTCTGTCACCGGCACTGTCCCCAGCAGCGTGGGGTCGAGCACCAGCACCACGTCAGGATTCTCGATCTGTGAATGAATATAGATAGGCTGGGGGCTGAGGCGGGTGAAGGCGCGGATCGGCGCGCCCATCCGCTCCGGGCCAAAGTCTGGAAAGGACTGGAAATACTGGCCTGTGCCCATTGCCGTCTCGGCCAGCAGTTTGCCCGCCGTGACAACGCCCTGCCCACCACGACCATGCCAGCGGATCTCAATCAATCCTTCCATAGCGTCGCTCCTTTGCCAAACGTGAAATCAGGAGCCTCTCGGCTCCAGACCCCTATTGTGCCACAAAATCGTGATTTGCGCCAGCTTGCCCCCCCTTGACAAATCTACTCACTCGTATTACAATTTCTCTGAATCTATGAACCGGTAGACTAGATTAACGATGTCGGTACGCTTTGCCATCCTGGGACTCCTGGCCCAGCGCCCGCGCCACGGCTATGAATTGCGCGCGGCGTTCGAGGCGCTCGTCGGCGGCGAGGAGAACTGGGACGTAAAACCGGCGCAGATTTACACCACGCTCGCCCGCCTGGAAGAGAGCGGCCTGGTGACGGAAGAAGCGGTCGAGCAAGAGAGGGGGCCGGAAAAGCGCATCTACGCCCTCACGCCCGCCGGACGCGCCGAACTCGACACCTGGTTCGCCACCGGCGTCGAAAGCGAGCATCAGCGCGACGAGTTCTTTATCAAACTGATGCTCAGCCTGGCTGTGGACGGCGCCAACCCGCGCAAGGTGATTCGGACGCAGCGAGCGCTGCTTTACCAAAAATTGCACGATGTGACGGCACAGGGACAACAGACCAATCCCAAGACGGAACTGGCATACATGCTGCTGCTGGACAAGACGGTGATGCACCTGGAAGCCGACCTGCGCTGGCTGGAGATGATCGAGGCGCGGCTGGACGAGGTGCAGCGCCAGCCGCTACCGCAGCCGGAGGTCAAGCCGCGCGGGCGGCCCAAGAAACAAGTCGGCGTTTCAGATTGAGATGAAAAGATGAGCCAACAACCAGACCTGTCGTACTTTGGTATGCAGTCCTCGTGGGGCATCTCCAAGCACCCAGGGGGCAAACGCGCCACCGACGAATTGGCCGCGATGTGCCACGTCGGGCCGGGCAGTTACGTGCTGGTCGTCGGCTGCGGGGTCGGGGCTACGCCGTGCCACCTCGCCCAGAAGCACGGCTGCCGGGTGATGGCGGTAGACCTCTCCCCCAAGATGATCGAGTGGGCGAACAAGCGCGTGCAGGGAAGCAAACTACAAGACCGGGTCGAGTGCCGCGTGGCCGATGCGCAGGCGCTTCCCTTCGACGACGCGACGTTCGACGCCGTCATCGGCGAATCGGTCAACGCCTTCATCCCCGACCGGCCGAAGGCGCTACGCGAGTATGTGCGCGTGACCCGGCCGGGCGGCTACGTCGGTTTCAACGAGTGCGCCTGGGTCGAACCGCCGCCGCAAGAGCTGCTGGACTTCGTGCGCGTTGCGATGAACGACCCGGCGTTTCTGCCGCCGGATGGCTGGCGCGACCTGCTAGCCAGCGCGCAGTTGGCGGACGTGACGATGCGGGTTCACCGCATGACCATGCTGCGCCAGCGGCTCGACGAGTTCGGCGAATTGGACGGGCGCGATTGGGCGGAGCGGCTACGCGCGGCCTGGAATTTGACGGTGATGGTATTCAAGGACCCACAATCTCGCCAGTATATCAAGAGTATGGTACCCTCGCGCACGGTCATCACGAACCTGTTCAAGTGCCTGGGGTACGTGATCTGTGCGGGCAGAAAATGAGCATATCGCCCATTGCGTATCACGGGGCGATAAGCGATACGCGATATGCGAATGAAAGGAGCAAACGGAATGAGTATCATCCAAACCGAAAACCTGACCAAAATCTACGGCGCGGGCGAGGCCGCCGTCACGGCGCTCGACCGCGTGAATCTGAGTGTGGAAGAAGGCGAATTCGCTGCGGTGATGGGGCCTTCGGGTTGCGGCAAGTCCACGCTTTTGCACCTCATCGGCGGGCTGGATCGCCCCAGCGCCGGGCGCGTGCTGCTCGACGAACAGGACCTTGCCGCGCTCGACGATGACCAGGTGACGGCATTGCGCCGCCGCAAAGTGGGCCTGGTCTTTCAGTTCTACAACCTCATTCCGGTCCTGACCGCCGTCGAGAACGCCGCGCTCCCGCTCACGCTCGACGGCGTTAAACCCGAAGAGGCGCAACAGCGGGCCACAGAGTGGTTGAGCCGGCTGGGACTGCAAGACCGCCTGCACAACCGGCCCGACCAACTTTCGGGTGGGCAACAACAGCGCGTCGCCATCGCGCGGGCGCTGGTGGCGGAACCGGCGCTCATCTTGGCCGACGAGCCCACCGGCAACCTCGACTCGCGCGCCGGAGACGAGATCGCCGGCCTCCTCAAGCAGATTTCCGGGCAGTGGGGCCGCACGGTTCTGATGGTGACGCACGACCCGCGCATCGCCGCTTATGCTGATCGCATCGTCTTTCTGAAGGACGGCCGCATTGTGGACGAGACGCGGCTTGTCAACAACGGTTCTGACGAGGCGAAACGGCTGCGGGCGAGGATGGAAGCACTGTGACGTGAGACGTAATGCGTGATTTACGTCTTACGTTTTACGCTTTACGTTTTACGTGAAGGAGTTGACCTATGGCTATGCAATTGACCCTGGCCTACCGTTATCTGCAAGGCCGCAAACTGCGGACGTTTTTCACGACGCTTGCCATTGTCCTGGGCGTGGCGATGATTGTGGCCGTCAACGGGATCATCCCGACGATGATGAAAGCGTTCCGCCAGAACATGCTGGCTGCGGCGGGTGCGGTAGATTTGAGTGTAACGACCGAGACGCGCAATGGATTCAGCCCCCAAGTGCTGGAAACGCTGCGACAGGTCCCCGGCATTGCTCACGTCGCCGGTTCCCTGCGCCGCAACCTGGTGCTCCCCGTCGGTTCCCCGATCAACGCGGTCACCGTCGTCGGGCTGGACGACGCCGCGCAAGAAGTGCGGGCGTACACCGTGACAGAGGGGCGCTTCTTGCAGCCGGGGGACGGCAACGTAGTGCTCATCGGCGAAAACCTGGCCCGTCAGATGGAACTCGGCGTGGACGATACGTTCCGACTCCCCTCGACGGCCGGCACGACCGAATTCGAGATCGTCGGCATCCTGGCCGGCCGCGTGATGCCGGGTGTCGAGGAGGTCTTTATGCCGCTCGCGGCGGCGCAGGCGCTCTTTGACCAACCCGGCGAGATCAACACGGTCGAGGCGCTCTTTACGCCAGAGGCGGAACGTGCGGCGGTAGAAGCCGAGGTGCAGGCGCAGTTGGGGAGCGACTATACCCTGGGTGCGTTGGAATACGGCAGCGAACTCTTGGCGAGTATCGAGGTCGCCAAGATCGTGATGAGCCTGTTCGGGCTGATGGCCCTGGTAATGGGCGGGTTTGTGATCTTGAACACCTTCCGCGCCATCGTCGCCGAGCGGCGGCGCGACCTGGGGATGCTGCGCGCAGTCGGCGCCTCACGCAAGGCCATCATCGGCCTGATCCTGGCTGAAGGGCTGCTGCAGGGCGCCGTCGGCGCGGGAGTGGGGATGATTCTTGGATATGCGCTGATGGTAGGGATGGTAATCCTGTTGAACCCGATTATGGAGAGTTACCTCCGCTTCCGTATGGGTATTCCGACGCCGCCACTGGCGTCTATAGTGATCGCGGTGGTGTTGGGCGTGGGGATGACCATATTGGGCGGGTTGTGGCCAGCGCTCTCCGCCAGCCGCGTCACCCCGCTGGAAGCGCTGCGCCCGACGGTCAGCGAGGCGTATCAGCGGGTGGCCCGCCGGCGCGCGCTCGTCGGCGCGGGGTTCGTGGCGCTCGCGCTGCTGGGGTTGCTCTCCGGCCAGACCGGGCCAGCGGCATTGGGCGTCGTTCTCTTCCTGATCGGCCTGGTGCTGGTGGCGCCGGCGCTCATCCGGCCCCTCGCGCGCGCGTTTGGGCGACCACTCGCGCTCGCTTTCGCGCGCGAAGGACGGATCGCGCAGGGAAACATGGCCCGCCAGCCAGGCCGCGCCGCCGTCACGGCCTCGGCGCTCATGATCGGGCTGGCGATTGTGGTCACGATGAGCGGGATGACGACCAGCCTGGTGGAAGGCTTTATGAACATCATTGACAAGAACCTGGGCGCAGATTTCCTCTTCATGCCGCCATCGCTGTTCTTGGGCGGCGGCAATATCGGCGCCGGGCCAGAACTGCGTCAGCGGATTCAAGAGACGCCGGGGATCGCCGAGGTGACCACCCTGCGAATGGGGATGACGGAGGCCGGCGGTACGGTGCTTCAGGTCATCGGCATTGACCCCGCCACGTTCCCCCGCATTTCGGGGCTAGATTTCAGCGCAGGAGACGAAACGGAGGCCTACGCCGAACTGGCGGCGGGGCGGGCTATCATCGTCAATGGCGTCTTTGCCTTGCAGAACCGCGTGCGTGTGGGCGACACACTCACGCTCAAGACGCCGGAGGGGGAGCGGGATTACCGCGTGGTGGGAATCGGCATAGACTTTATGAACGCGAAACTGGCGACCGGCTATATCTCCCAGGCCAACCTGGCGGCGGATTTCCACCAGACCACCGACTTGTTCTTGATGGCGAACAAGACGCCGGAGGCCGATCTGGCGACAGTGCACAATGCGCTAGAGGCGATCATTCGCGATTACCCTGTCTTTACGCTGTTCGATTCCGCGCAGTGGCGGGCGTCGCAGCGAGATACACTGGCAGGTGCGATGAATATGCTGTACCTGCTGGTGGTTGCGCTGGCGTTGCCTTCGTTGGTGGCGTTGATCAACACACTTGTCATCAACGTGATGGAGCGCACGCGCGAGATCGGTCTGTTGCGTGCGGTGGGCGGGACGCGGCGGCAAATCCGCCGCATGATCCTGGCGGAGAGCCTGCTGCTGGCAGCAACGGGTACGGCGTTCGGCATCCTGGTTGGGCTTTGGTTAGGCTACGTGATGGTGGGAGTACTCAAGATCGCCGGCTTCAAGTTGCCCTACTATTTTCCGTTCGGGGGCATCCTCTTCACCATCGCCGTGGGCCTGCTCCTGGGCGTGGCCGCCTCGCTCATCCCGGCCCGCCACGCAGCGCGGCTGGACGTGGTGGCCGCGCTGCACTATGAATAGAAACGCTAGCCCTCCGGTCTTGGCGCGGCATCCCCCTCGCGGATCACGCGCAGCATCTCCTCGTGGATACGCCCATTGGAAGCGACGATGAACGCGCCGGAGACGCAATCCGGGCCGTCTCGGTCGTCGGTGACCCGTCCGCCCGCCTCGCGCACGATGATGATTCCCGCCGCCACGTCCCACGGGTTCAGGCGGATCTCCCAAAAGCCATCCAGCCGTCCGCAGGCGACGTAGGAGAGATCGAGCACGGCGGCTCCGGCCCGGCGCACGCCCTGGCAGCGACGCAAAAAGTGGTCAAGCCGCTGCGTGTTGTTGTCGGGAGCGGTGCGGCGGTCATAGGGAAAGCCGGTCGCCAGAAAGGCATGCTCCAATTTTTCGACGCCTGACACGTGGATCGGTTCGCCGTTGAGCGTTGCTCCGCGACCGAGGCTTGCTGCAAACGTCTCGTCGCGCAACGGGTCATAGATCACACCGACGACCGGCTGGCTGTCTACCACTAGCCCAAGCGAGATGCCCACATAGGGGAAGCCATGGGCAAAGTTGACGGTGCCGTCGAGCGGGTCAATCAACCAGATTGGGGGGCCGGGCGTGCGCCATTCATCTCCCCCGGTTTCCTCGGCGTAGAAGCGGTGGTCTAGAAAAGCCGTGTGCAGGCGGTCGAGGATCAGCCGCTCGGCTGCCAGGTCGGTTTCGGTGACGGGGTTGACCGCGCCCTTGTAACCGACGTTGGTGAGCGCGGTACGAGGGAAGGCAGCCCGCACCAGCGCGCCGGCTTCGTGGGCAACAGCGATGGCGGTCTGCAGTATGAACGTGTAGTTCATAGGGAGGCCGGGACTTGGGGACGCGTGAAACGTGAGGAAGTCGTCGCATATTACGTATTACGTATCACGCATCACGTTTCACTGCTGCTTGCGCCGCTCCTTCACCCGCGCGCGCAGGACGTCGGCCCCGCGGTTGGAAATGATCAGAGAGATAAGCAGGATTTCCCGCTGCTCCGGGGGACGGCTCTCGTCACTCTCGATGCGCTGGATGTAGGATTCCGCCTCGGGTATGGCCTGCGCGGTCGTCACCAGCCGGGCGATACGCGCCAGTTCGGGAATATCCAGTTTGGCGATGGCGCGCTCCATCAGCGCCACCCGCTCACCGACCAGGCTGCGCTGGATCTGGCCGACGCAAAAAGCCTGCAAGCGGGAATAGAGTTCGTTGAGCGGGACGCCCAGCCCCTCTGAGGCGCCCGCCGCCGATGAAATCGGCAGCGGTTGGATGTTGATGCCACCGCGCAACATGGCCTGCCAACTCAGCCCCACGCCCAGTGCCATCCACCACGAGGCCGAGCCGGGCACCAGCGCCAGCGCCGCAGCCAGTGCCAGGCATGCGAAGAGCGCGTTAGCCAACATCAAGAGCCAGGCTCCGCCAGTGCGCAGCGCCCGTACCGGCTGCTCCGGATAACCGACGATCACCTCGCTGGCTGCCCAGACCACGGCCATGACGCCGGTGACCAGATAGAGTTCCGCCCGTACCGTCGCCAACCAATGCAGGGCGGCTTGAATAAAGGTCTGCATGAATGCCCCCTTTTTCCCTATACGAGACCTGCCTTGAGTTGCTCCAACCCTTTCTGGGTCAGAACGATCATCTCGCTGCCCTTCAGCCCTTGGCGCTCGATGACACCCTCCTCCTCCAGGTCAGCCAACGGCCTGGCGATCTCTTCCGGGAAGGAGTAGGTTTGCACGACCAATTCCACCGGCAGTGCTGCCCCCCTGTTCACCAACACCTGCAGAATCTTTTGCTTGACCTTCTCTTCGGTCTCCTCTTCAGTTTCGGTCTCTCGCCCGGTTTCGATTTCCCACTCAGTTTCGATTTCGCTCTCAGGCACGTTCTCATCCTCAAGCATTTCTATCACCTCCCCATATACTCAGATTCCCTGGACATTCTAGCACACCGGAAATCGCGTGTCAAATGCTTGCCCCCCTACTCATTTCCCAACTGCGCCCGCTTCCTGGCGTGGAGCGCGAGCACCGCCGCCTGGACGCGCCGGAGGTATTCCCCATGCAGTGGGAACCACATCAGGATGAGCGCGCCCAGCAGCATCGCCACGCCGGGGATCAGTCCGACGATGACGCGGATGCCCAAGAGCGCACTCGCGGGTTGGTCGAGAAAGATCTTTCCCCCGTGCGCCTCGCGGGTGACAAAGCGTGTGAGCTCCAGGATGAACGGCCCAAGCGCCAGCGCCACCGACTGCGCTGGTTTGGTCAGCAGCGCGTTGATGCCAAAGAACGCCCCCTCGCGCCGCACGCCGGAGCGTAACTCGTCCTCGTCGGCCACCTGCGCAAAGAGCACGTTGGTGAGCGTCTGTGGGCCGGCCAGGCCAAAGCCCGCCACCGCCAGACAGACCAGGATCAGAGGCCGCGGCGCCACCGTGACGAGCACGAGTGCAATCCCGGCAAGCACCAGGAGAAGTTGCTGCGCGCCTACGACGCCAAAACGCCGACGGAGGAGCGAGGTCACGGGCACGCCGGCGAACAGCGGGACAAAGACACACGCCAGTGCGATCATCGTGTTCATCTGGAGCACGTAATCAGCCAGGTAAAAGACGCCGCCCATCAACAACGCCTGCATCAGGATGACCATAAAGTTCTCCGCCACCAGCACCAGGAACGAACGGCTGGTGAAAGTGTACTTGATCGCCTGCCCCAAGCCGAGCGGTTGGTCCACCCGATGGAACTCGGGCCGTTCCTTGACCCTGAAGGCAGTGATGAGGATGAACGCCGCGCCGACGACCGCCACGACGACCATCGCTCCTTGCAGCGGCAGGAGCGAGGTTGAAGTGCC
The DNA here is from genome assembly GCA_034432855.1 of Anaerolineae bacterium. Classification (GTDB taxonomy): domain Bacteria; phylum Chloroflexota; class Anaerolineae; order B4-G1; family B4-G1; genus DAOUBA01. The sequence goes on from DAOUBA010000059.1 coordinate 12,921, forward strand.
CGCCTTTGGCCGGAACAGGTCGGGGATGATAAAGCCCAGCAGCGTGCCCAACAGCCCGAACAGCGAAGAGGAGATTTGCAGGTCATTGCGCTCGGCGTCCGACTCGCTCACCTCCGGCAGCAGCGCCGAGTAGACCAGACCGATGATGGTGTAGGCGGTGTCGTAAAGAAGCATTGTCCCCAGCATCCAGGCAAAGAGTACGACCTGCCCGGCTCCACGGGGCGCCAACCAGATCAGGATGAAGGTGAGCGCAAGGAAGGGAGCGGTATAGCGCATGTACGGGATGCGCCGCCCGCGCCGCGAGCGGGTGCGGTCGCTCAAGTAGCCGAACAGCGGGTCGTTGAGCGCGTTCCAGATCGCATAGACCAGCGAAGCGACCGCCCACCAGCGCGCCTGCAGGCCCAGATAGTCCTGGTAAAGGATGGACAGCAGCGCGGCGTAGATGCCAGCGATGAGCGAGGTGCCCAACGCGGCGATGCCCCAAACGACTTTATACCCGCGGCTCAGTTTGACCGGCGTGACTTCCTGTACGCCTTGTGCCATCGTTCTAACCTCCAAGCGATGCTGCCAACTCCCGCGCCACGCGTCGCGCGGGGCTCTCGACCGGAGCGCCAGCCTGCGCGTCGAGCACGCCCGCCATCCGCTCCAGTTCCGTCAGGGCCGTCTCACGGTTCAGAGGCGTGGGCGTCGCGCCGAACATGCGCTCGAAATTGCCGTGGTATATCTTCTCCAGCACGTCAGGCGGCAGGGCGATACCGTGCAAGCCTTCCACGTCCATCCCCAGCCCATGTCCCACGCCCTCCGGCGCGCGATATGCCTCGTCGCTCTCCAGAAACTGGCGTACGATCCAGGCGCGCCCCAACGACTCCGGCATATCCAGCCCCTGCGCAGGGTCGCGCTCGATGGCCGTTGCGCCGATGTCGGTGCCATAGATCAGCCGATCCTGATAACGGACGAAGAACTCGCGCGCCGCCTCGAGATTCCGGGCAAAGTTGAGATACATCTCCACCCCCGGCGTCAGGTCGAAACAGACGCTGGGATGGGCGTCGAGGAACGCGCCTGCGCGCGGCAGGTCGGCGGAGAGGAAGTAGAAGTGGGCAAAGATCACCTTGAGGCGCGGGTGACGCGCCAGCACGCGCTCGACCTCGGCATAAAGGGCCTCTTTGGTGGGAAAAGTGCCGTCGCCGTAGAACCACCCATGGGCGCGCGCCCAATCCGGACAGGCATCCACATCCCAAAACTCCTCCGGGTCTGCCACGTGGAAGACGACCGGGAAGCCCTGCTCTTCCAGCGCCGCCCACATCCCGGCGTACTCGCGCCCGTCGAAGGCGAAGGGCAGCATCTTGCGCACTAGAGGCTTACCCTCGACCAATTTGAGGCCATCGAAACCGATGGCCTTGAGCGTGGCGATCTGGGCGGCTAGGATTTCCGGCGTGCGGGCGGGGTCGGCAAAGACCTGGGAATAATCGAGGGCGCCGCAGATATAGACGCGATCGGGATTATGCGCCTTGAAGCGCAGCAGCGCAGGGTTCTGGTTGATGCCCTGCAGGTCAGGGATGCTGATCAGGTTGATGCGGGCCAGCCCAACCGTCTCCATCACTGCGAGGACGTCGTCCACCAACTGCGGGTGGGGGAAGTGGATGTGCCCATCTATCACGGGCAGCGTGGCAACATGCGTCCAGTCCATTGACCCCTCCGACTGCGCGGTATCGCTACCCCAAGTATAGGTCAGGTCCGACAAAAGGGCAAGCACGGTAATAGGCCGTTGTCGCTCGACCGCTGCCCCTCTGGCTTGATGCAGGCTGTTTTCGTCTACGACGAGGCGAATGGGGGCACCTACTGGTAAACGATGTACGCTGGTGGCGGGTCGAGCCCCATCACCTGCTCCGGCGTCATCACTGGCGAGTCGTAGTCGTAGAAAATCTTGAAGCCGCCAAACTCGAAACCCGCCTCATCACGGTATTGATGGTAGTCCGCGATCTTGGCCCAGGGCCCGCCAAAGCCGTCGGCGTCCCACACCAGGTCCACCAGCGGGTGGTCTTGAATCACGTCCTTGTTCTCGACCATGCGGTCCTCGAACTGATGAACGACGAGAATCTTGTGCTCTCCCACCTGCTCGGCGATACCATTGAGCCAGGCCTGTACTTCGTTGATGGCCTCTCCCGTGATATGGCCCAGATTCGTGCCGGGGATGCCCTCTTCACCAACGATGAACTCGGGGTCAACAGCCAGATGCACGCCGGGCAATCGTAAAAGCGGTTCGACCAGACTCAACTCCGTAGTCAGCGCGCTGCGCCCCGGCTGGATGTCGAGCACCGCAAGGCCACCGGCTGCCAGGATGCCGTCAATCCAGACCTGGAGGTTCTCGTGAGGGACGCGGTGGTTATAGTCGCCATCCTCGCCGGGGCCGGCGTCGGCAATGGTCGAGACGATGTGAAACACGGGTACCGTCTGCACACAGGGGTCCAATTCACGATAAGGCTGGATCTGTTCTGAAAGAAGTGCCAGCGTCGTGGTGACGTCGTGGCGGCCCAAAATACCCAGGCCGCGACTCGTCGTGCCGTAGTAGGCGATCATGCGCCGCCCGTTGATCGTCGAATGCGGTGAGGCAGGCTGAGAACAATCACGCACCGGCGCAGAGGCGAGCCAACCAGGTGGGCGCACCTCCGACGTGCTTGCCGGCGTCGTGGTTGGCGGGAGAGGTGTCTCGGTCGGCGGCGGCGTGGGGGTGTCTGTCGGCTTCGGTGTGCTCGTTGGGGTAGGCGTGGAGGTTGGGGTGGGCATGGGGGTGGGCGTCGCGGTTGGCGCTGCAGTGAACGTCGGGGCAAGGGTGGGCATCGGGGATACTGAGGTGCAGGCGGCCAACCTGATGAGCAGGCCGATGATCAACGTTCTCGTCAGTGGATGGGCCAAACGAGGCCGCACGTGCCCTCCCTTAGCATTGTGGCAATCAAGAACCGGCTAGCAAGACTGCCGGCCGGCCTGGTGGGCGGTATAGGGCTCGAACCTATGACCTCTACGATGTCAACGTAGCGCTCTGGCCAACTGAGCTAACCGCCCGACGTTTAGATTATACCATCCCCGGCGCTATTTTGCAAGGAAGATTCCTTGTGCTACAATGCGCGACAATGGAAACGCACGAGAATTGGGGCATCGTGGGGCACGAGTGGGCTGTGAGCCTGTTACGCCGCGCGGTAGAGACGGGTAGTCTTTCCCACGCCTACCTGTTCACCGGACCAGCGGGGGTAGGCAAGACGACGCTGGCGCGGGCACTCGCCGCCACGCTGTTGTGCCAGGATGAAGGCGTCCGCCCTTGCGGTGACTGTCGCGCCTGCCGCCTGGTCGCCAGCGGCAATCACCCCGACCTGCACATCGTCGAATCGGAACGGCCCGGGGCCACGCTCAAGATCGAACAGGTGCGCGACCTGCAACGGCAACTGGCCCTCACGCCGCTCGAAGGGCGCTGGCGAGTCGCCATCCTGCGTCGCTTCGAGGAGGCCACCACCGCCGCCGCCAACGCGCTGCTCAAGACGTTGGAGGAGCCCCCACCCTACGCCGTGCTGGTGGTGCTGGCGAGCGACGCCGACGTGCTTCTTCCCACCATCGTCTCGCGCTGCCAGCAGGTGCCCCTGCGGCCTCTCACAGTGGCGGCGGTGCAGCAGGCCCTGATCGAACGCTGGCAGGCCGACCCGCGACAGGCCGAACTGTTGGCGCACCTTTCAGGCGGACGGCTGGGCTGGGCGGTGCGCACGCTAAAGGACAAAACCGCCCTGCAGCGTCGCCTGGAACGGCTGGACGACCTGAATCAGCTGTTGGACGCTTCCCTCGTCGAACGTTTCCGCTACGCCGAAAAACTGGCCCGCGACCCCGTCGCTGTGCAGGAGACACTCGACCTGTGGATCGGCTGGTGGCGCGACGTGCTGCTGATTGCGGCCCAGGCAGATGCGCCGCTCACCAATGTGGATCGGCAGGAGAGCGTGCATGAGCACGCCCACCGCTTTGGAGTCGGACAGAGCACTTCCATGCTGGAAGCGCTCAGCGGCGCCGCTGAGCGCCTGAAGCGCAATGCCAGCCCGCAACTGGTGCTCGAAGTCCTGATGCTAGACCTGCCACGGCGGTAGCAGTTACTTCGCTTCCGGCTGTGCTCATCAAAGGCATCACCCTCCGCAGGTTGGGGCGCAATTTCCAGGCGGAGTGCGTATTCCAATACCCCAATCTGCTCTGTGCCGGCCATTTTCGAACCTGCGGGAGGGTAGATCGGTGCGCAAAGCAAGTCGCCTATTCGCCCGAGGGCAAACAAACAGCCTCCGGCGCGTCGGACTTGCCGCCGAAGGCTGTATGACACAGTTAAGCGCAGCGGATCTACTGGGCAGCGGGAGCCGCCGGGGCACTTGTGCTCACGCCGCCGCGCTTCTCGATCGCAAAGCGTACCGCCGTCCGCTCCTGATCGTCAATCGTCACCTCGGTGAACGACGGCACGCAGACAATGTCAATTCCATCCAACTCCAGGTAGCCGCGGGCAATGATGATCGCCTTGACTGCCTGGTTGACCGCCCCGGCGCCGATGGCCTGAACGTCCACGTGCCCCTTCTCCCGCATCACGCCGGCGATGGCGCCGGCCACCGCCGTCGAACGAGAGGTTACCGCGACCTTGATGATGTCCATTGCATTCCTCCTTGCGCCACATTGGCCCTCGAACTTCACAAACCGGGCTTGCCGCCAGGGTCTTTCGGTGCGGTTCAATTGTTATCATACACCAAAACAGGCCAGCATGCAAGCGGCTCTACGTCTTCACCCCGTATCGCGCCAGGTCCACCGGCTCATAGGATACCCGCTCGTAACCGCGCCGCGCGTCACCCATAGGAGCCGTTGCATCCAGCCCCATCTTGGCCGTGCGCGTCTTTTGCCCTGGCATCAGCGTGGCCGAGGGGTCCAGGCTGCTGCCCGGCTGATCGGCCAGCACCACCAGGTCGTGGTCGGCCTGGAAACGGGTGGCAATCGCCCACTCCACGTCCGCGCTGTCATAGATGTTCACGTCGGTATCCACCACGACGACGTGCTTGAGCGAGGCATGCCCTCGGAAGGCGGCCCAGATCGCGCGGCGACCGTCCTCCTCATGCTGTTTCTCGATCTGTACCACCGCGTGTAGCCACGACGTGCCCCCTGGCGTGATGTAAACTCCCGTGCAGCGGCAGACCTCATTGACGGCGGCGAAGATGGTCGGCTCGCGGGGCATGCCCATCAGGTTCTTGTGTTCCAGACCGGCCGGGAGCAGCGCGTGAAAGATCGGCTCCCGCCGACGGGTAACGCGGTCAATCTCGATCACCGGCTGGTGGCGCACGATGTCCATCGTCCCGGTCAGGTCGGGGAAAGGGCCTTCGTCAGCCAACGTGTGGGTGATGCGCCCTTCTAGGATCAACTCCGCCTCCGCCGGCACCTCGAGATCCACCGTCTGACAGCGCACAAGGGAGGTGGGCGCCAGGGCGTGGGCGATGCTCAATTCGTCCACGCCTGGTTCAGGGCTCATCGCCGCCGCGAGGAGCGCCTGGATGGGGCAGCCGATGGCGATGGCGACGGGCAGGTCAGGGGTTGGGGCTGTGGGCGAGTATTGTTTGGCGAGTTTCGCCAACGCGGCGTGCGTCCCGCGTCCCTCGACGAGGCGCGCGGAGAAACGGCGTTCGTCCAGCAACATCAGCCGGTGGAACGCGACATTGCGCCCCAGGTCGGGGTCCTTGATCACCGCGATTCCCGATGTGACGTAGCGTCCGCCGTCCTGCGAGTGGTAGCGCGGGATGGGCAGCCGGGTGAGGTCCACACGCTCTTCGACCACCTCCTGGCAGGGCCCGGAATCGAGCACCGGCGGCGCGACCGGATGCGCCATCGCGTCGGCCATCCGTTGAACCAACTCTGCCGCTGTACATCCCAACGCTGCTGCAAAGTGCTCACGTTGAGCACACACGCCGGAGACAGCTCGCCAGCCGGGAAAATTCTTCAGCCTTTGGAACAGCACCGGTCGGCCGTCGAGCGCCGCCATCACCCGCGCCAGTTCCAGGTGAGGATCCACCTGATATTTCACCTCGATCAGACATCCCGTCTCCCGCGTCCAGGCGATAAAGTCCCGCAGATTCAAGCATCTCCTCCGATTACGTTTTACGTTTTACGTTTCACGTTTCACGCCTCACTACCACCGCTCACGGTGCACGAACGCCGCATTGTACTGCGTGCGCGGCTCTTTCGTCTCCGCCGGATGGCCGATGGAGAGCAGGTTGAGGGGCACAGTGTCCTCCGGGATACCCAGCACCCGACGCACGGCGGCGACGCGGTCTTCGCGGGGATGCACGCCCAACCAGACCGCGCCCAATCCGAGCGCCGTCGCCGCCAGCAGCAAGTTCTCGGTCGCGGCGGAGCAATCCTGCTCCCAGTAGGCCGAGGCCGCCGGGTCGCCGCACACGGCGATGCACAGCGGTGCCTGAAAGAGCATCTTGGCGTGTGGATGGGCTTCTGCCAGCGCATCCAGTACCTGCCGTTCGGTCACAACGATAAAGCGCCACGGCTGGCTATTGCTGGCCGAAGGGGCCGCCATTGCCGCTTCCAATAGCGTCTTGATGTCGTCTTCGCTCACCGGCTCGGACGTGTACTTGCGGATGCTGCGCCGGGCAAAGATGGTCTGGATGAATTCCTTGCTCATCACATATCCTCCTTGCAAGTCCCACCAGGGACATACGCCCACAAAGGGCTACGCGCTCAGGGAGACTCAGCCGTGCAGCGTCATGTTCAGGCGCTCGGCCAGGGGATCAAGTTGCCGGGCAATCGCTGCGTCCACGTCCGCTTTGGGCCTACCCAATAGTTCACTCCAGATGCTGCCGAACGCTGTCGTAAGCCTGTCTTCAACCGCGCTCCACAGGGAAGTGTTGGGGAAATAGCGACCGGTCTTCAGATTGTTGACCACGGCCCGGTAAGCAAAAGGATGCGAGGTTCCCAGGGTGTGTGTGGCATCGAGGCGGGCCGGGAACGTGCCCTCGCTAAACGATGACTGCAACTCCCTGTTGGTCAGCAGGCGTACAATGTCAACCGCCAGCCGCTGGTTGTGGGCCGGGCTGTGTGCCCAGACGACCAGATGAGTTCCTCCCACGTAAGGCACACCCGGTGGCGAGGCTACACCCAGGTTGGCGGAGACTTGGCTTGTATTTACATCGCGCAGCGTCCAGAAAAACCACAAGCCACTGATGGTCACAGCAGCCTGCCCCTGGCAAAAGGCAACATCGGGGCTGGGCCAATCGGCGATGCGCGGCGAGATGTAGCGATGGAGACCAAAGTATGTGCGTAATCCGGCCCGCGCTTCGGGCCGGTCGAACAGGATTTGCTTGCCGTCGGCGCTGACAAAATCGCCTCCTGCTCCCCATACCCAACAGGCGGCGACGTGCACACCGACCACCCTGCGACCGGTCCCTATTGCCAGCGGAGTCTCCACTCCGACAGCCTGCAATCGCTGTAGCGTCTGCTCGAACTGCTCAGGGGTCTGAAAGGCCGTCTGTTCATCCACACCAGCCCGCTCCAACAGATCGCGTCGGTAAAAGACCAGCCGCGTGTCAACGGTCCTGGGGATGGCCCACACACGGTGATCGCCGGGCAACAAGGCCGCCCGCCACACCGGTGCCCAGAAGGCCGCCGCCCCTCCGAGTGAGGCGACCTCCGCCGCGCTGAATGAGCGCAGCGCGTTCATCGCCGCCAGGCTGGACACCCAACTCGATCCAACTTCCGCCACGTCCGGCCCGTAGCGATGCAGGGCAATCTTGATCACCTCTTCCCATTCTCTCTCTGGGGTAAAGTCTTCCAGATGGACCTCTATCCGGTGTTGGGCGCAAAAGTCATCTATCGCTGCGCGTGTGCTCGCGCCGACCGTCAGCGGGTCGTGCGGCCAGAGCAAGACCTCAACTGCCATTGTTTGTCCTTTCCGCCGCGAAATAAAGCCGGCGATTATCTCATCAGTCCCAGCCGGGCCCGCTCCTCCGCAATGACGCTTTCGTCCAGTTTCTTGAACAGAGGGGATGGCTGGCGCAACGGCTGGCCCGGGGGGAGTTCGCTGGGCCGCCACACACCGACCACAGCGCTATCATCGTAGCACAGCGCCTCGTGCACCCGTCCCCCTGCCTCCGCGAACGTGGCGACGTATGAGCGGCCGAATAACGCGCCTTCGTAACCCATATACTCGTGCAGTTTCTGCGATGAGAATGGCAGGAACGGCGCAAAGAGTACCTTGAGCGAATCAATGGCCCTGAGGGCCACATAAATCGTCGTCCCGGCGGCCTGGCGGTCGCTCTTGATCTGAAACCAGGGGCCTTTCTCATCCAGGTAACGGTTGACCTCGCGGGCCAGCGCCATCACCTCGCCCAGCGCGGCGCGGAACTTGCATCCGGCGATCAACTGGCCGACCGGCGCAAAGCCCGCTTCGATCTTGTTCAACAATGCCGCGTCGGCGTCGTCCAGCGCGCCAGGTGTGGGAACGCGGCCCTCAAAGTGCTTATAGGCGAAGGAGAGCACGCGGTTCGCCAGATTGCCCCAGGTCGCCACCAACTCGTCGTTGTTGCGGTGCACGAACTCTTCCCACAGCCAGTCGGTGTCGCGCGTCTCGGGCATGGCCACGGTCAGATAGTAGCGCAGCGCGTCGGCGTCGTAGCGCTCGAGCGCCTCGTCCATCCACACGGCCCAGTTGCGGCTGCCAGAGATCTTTTGCCCCTCCAGGTTCATGAACTCGTTGGCCGGCACATCGTAGGGAAGGTTGAGTTTACGGGTGGGGTCATCTTCGTAGAGCCGCTCCACGCCCATCAGTTCCGCCGGCCAGATCACGGTGTGGAAGGGGGTATTGTCCTTGCCGATGAAGTAGAGCGTCCTGGCCGCCGGATCGTACCACCAGTCCTTCCACACCTCCGGCTGGCCGCGGTTGTGCGCCCACTCGATGCTGGCGGAAAAATAGCCGATGACCGCCTCGAACCAGACGTAGAGGCATTTGCCTTCCCAGCCAGGTACCGGCACCGGGATGCCCCACTCCAGGTCTCGGGTGATGGGTCGGCCCTGCAGGGGTGAGGCGTCGCCTTGCCCCTCCCCGCCCACGTATTGGCGGGAGAAGTTGAGGACGTGCGGCCGCCAATGCTCCTTGTCGTCGTTCAACCACTCGATCAGGCCCGCCTGCGCCAGTTTAGGCAGATCGAGGAAAAAGTGCTCGGTCTGGCGGATGACCGGCGTGCTGCCATCAATCTTGCTGCGCGGGTTGATCAGGTCCTTGGGGTCCAGGAGCGAGCCACAACGGTCGCACTGATCGCCGCGCGCCAACTCGTAGCCGCACCTGGGGCACGTGCCTTCCACGTAACGGTCGGGCAGGAAGCGCTGCTGCGTTTCCGAATACATCTGCTCCTGCACCTGGGTATAGAGGTAGCCCTTCTTCAGCAAGGTGAGGAAGAAATCCTGTGCTACACGGTGATGGTTCTCTGTGTCAGTATGGGTGAACAGGTCGTAACTGATGCCCAGGCGGATGAACAGTTCCAGAAAGTCGTGATGGAAGCGTTCGAACAACTGGCGCGGCGGCACACCGGCCTTGTCGGCGGCGACGGTGACGGGTGTGCCGTGCGAATCGGAGCCGGAGACCATCAGCACGCGGTTGCCGGCCAGACGATGGTAGCGGGCGCAAATGTCGCCAGGCAGGTGCGAGCCGGTGACATTGCCGGCGTGGATTTTGGAGTTGGCATAGGGCCAGGCGATGGCGATGAGGATGTTTTCGGACATTGTGCTCCCCCTTGTAATTGTATTTTAGCACGGAGTAAGGCGGGTTGGCAACTCGCCCCACAAATAAAAACCGCCAGCGAGGCTGGCGGTTCTGTTGCCTTAGGCCGGGAAACACAGATTGCCTATCGCGAGCGGGCCGCCTCTTCTCCCGCCCGCCACGGCAGGCTGCGCATCATCATAACGAAAGACCGGAATCCCATTCTGCTCGATCCTGTCAAAGTAGTTGGATATAATTATACTCTATCCCAGGTAATCCCGCAACTGCCGGCTGCGGCGGGGGTGGCGTAGCCGACGCAACGCCTTGCCCTCGATCTGGCGGATGCGCTCGCGCGTGAGGCCGAACTTTTGCCCGACCTCTTCGAGCGTGTAACTGCGCCCGTTGAGCAGGCCGAAACGCAGCCGCAGGATGCGTGCCTCGCGTGGGCTCAGCGTCGCCAGCATCTCTTCGATCTTTTCGCCGAGCATGCTTTGGCTGGCACTCTGGGCCGGCGTGGGGGTGAATTCGTCTTCGATGAAACTCCCCAGTTCGCTATCTTCCTCCTCACCCACCGGGTGCTCCAGGCTCAACGGCTTCCACGAGACCCGCAGCATCCACTGCACCTTGCGCGGCTCGATATCCAGTTCCTCGGCGATCTCTTCCGGCGTCGGACGGCGACCCTGCTCCTGCTCCAGGTCACGGGCAGTATTGTAGAGCCGCCGGATGCGATCGGACATGTGCACCGGCACGCGGATCGTGCGTCCCTGATCGGCGATGGCCCGCGTGATCGTCTGGCGGATCCACCAGGTGGCATAGGTGCTGAAGCGGTAACCTCGATTGTAATCGAACTTTTCCACCGCCTTCATCAGTCCCAGATTGCCCTCCTGGATCAGGTCGAGGAACGGGACGCCACGTCCCATGTATTTCTTGGCGATACTGACGACCAGGCGGGTGTTGGCTTTGATAAGATGCTCGCGTGCGGCTAACCCCTCCTCCACCAGCCGCTCCAATTCCGCGCGCCTGGCCGGATCAGACCCGTCGTTACCCAAGATTGCCCTGGCCCGGCGTCCTGCTTCAAGCGCCTTGGCCAGTTCGATCTCCTCCTCGGTCGTCAACAGCGGCACGCGGGCCATCTCTCTGAGATACAGGCCCACTGTATCATCGCTGGAGATACCCGCCAGATCGCCTTCTTCTTCGTCTGGTTCGTATTCACCCAAAACCGCATTGAGCGCCTGCTCGTCCACCTCGATATCGGACTCGGCATCTACTCTGTCGTCGTACACTTCGATGCCTGTCTCGTGCAACAGGATAAAGATCTCCTCGAGTTGCTCGATGCTCTCTTCGGCATCCGGCAGCAGATCGAGGATGTCGTCCGTCGTCAGATAGCCCTGAACTTCCGCCTTTTCCAGCAATTCGCCGACTACGTCCATGGGGTCTCCTATCGTAGCAATTCTTTCAGCAATGCCAGGCGCGGATCACCTTCCGACGCTTTACACGCACACGACTCAAAGTTGAGATTCGCACCGCATTGGGGGCACAAGCCTTTGCAATCGGGGCGACAAAGGGGTTTCATCGGGATCGAGAGCCAGCACTGCTCACGCAACATGGGGGCCAGGTCCAGCCAGCCATCTTCACCCACCGCGTAGGGTGCATCCTGCCTCGGTTTGGTTCCCGGCAGGCGAAACGTCTCTTCCAACTCCAGAGTGATGGGGAGACTGAAGGGTTCCAGGCAGCGGACGCACTCCAATCCCAGTCGGGATTCCACGGTACCCTGGGCGAGCAACCCGCCCTGCACACGGATCATCCGTACGGTGCCGCGAAAGAAATCCGCCTCAAGGTCACTGAGGCTCTGGGGACCCGTATTCACATCCAGAGTGAGTGACGTACCAAGCCGGGCCTTGGTGAGGACAGAGACATCAAAGCGGACCATAGGCAGGCCGGAAACCCGAGAGCCGAGAAAGAATTATGATCATCGCGCTGTCAACCCGCCCTTGCGCTCGACCTGGCGGGGCTGTCAGCAACTCAATTGTTCACATTATAGCACACTCGAACTCGCCCGTCAAGATTTTCGGCTTATACTTTACATAAAACAACCAAGTACTAGACATAATAACAGCCCTCGCGGTTGGCGAGGGAAAGCAGTTGCCAAAGCGGCCCTTTTGTGCTAGAGTTACACACTGGAGACACCTATGACAACGCTCCTGGTCGCCACCCGCAATCCAGGAAAAATGCGCGAGTTCCGGCTGTTGCTCGCGCCATTAGCAATCGGGCTCTGTTTTCCGCCCGATCTGGGTTTGCAGGTCGAGGTGCCCGAGGATGGTGCCACCTACGCCGATAACGCCTGCCAAAAGGCCCGCGCCTATGCACAACTCTCTGGGTTGCTCACCCTGGCCGACGATTCGGGGCTGGAGGTGGACGCTCTGGACGGCGCGCCCGGCGTTCGCTCCGCCCGCTACAGGGAGGGAAGCGACGTTGACCGGACCGCGGCGCTTCTGGCGCACCTGCGCGATGTGCCCTGGGAGCGGCGCACAGCCCGCTTCCGCTGCGTGATTGCAATCGTCACTCCTTGTGGGGAACTCTACACCGCCGAGGGGGTATGCGAGGGACGGATTGCCTTCGAGCCAATGGGGCAAGGGGGTTTTGGCTACGATCCCATTTTCTACCTGCCCGAACACGGCTGCACGATGGCCCAGTTACCGGAGGCAGAGAAGAACCGCATCAGCCACCGCGCCCGCGCCGTTGCGACGGCTATCCCCCTGCTCCGCCGCCTGCTGTTCCAAGAGGCGACATAATCGCGCTCGCCGGTTGCTTCCCTTCTTCTTTGGTGGTATAATAATGAGCGAGGCTGGCGACGACTTGTTGCATCACCTCGGAACAAATTCAATGGACATACTGTCTCTCCCGATCCCGATTCACGAAAGGGAGCACTATCAGGCGTCCCCTCAACCCTCTTGCTCGCGTCCCCTGGCCCTGCGTCTCGTGGCCTGGGGCGTTATTGCGATTTGGCGTATATGCGTGGATTGGCGTGCCCGACGCCCTTTCCTCACACGCGCCACTGCTCACGCCAGCGTCATCGCGTTGGCCCTGATTACCGTAATTCTTAGCAGCGTAGGGATTCCGGCGCCACGGGCCGCCGTGGGGGACATGCTGGACGGCAGCGATACAACCCTGGCCGAAGTCGCGTCTTCGATGTCGGCGGCAACGCTCTCCCCCACATCCTTTCTAAACCGCTTCACCACGAATAATACGGTTGTCCGGTTACCTGTCCCCTTCACCACCATTCCGCAGCGCCTGCGCGCACAGGTTATCACTTACACCGTCCAGGCTGGAGATACCCTCTTTGGCATTGCTGCCCATTTTGGCCTTGCGCCGGAGACCCTGGTCTGGAGCAATTTGGAGGCAATCAAGGATGCGCCGTGGCTCATCCAGCCCGGCCTCGAGTTGTTCATCCTTCCCGTAGACGGCGTATACCACACCGTCATGGCCGACGATACGGTGGAGAGCATTGCTGCCAAGTATAAAGTAGAACCAGCCACCTTGTACAATGAGTGGAACGATATCGGGGATGTGGGAGATGCGGTAACCCTGCGCGAAGGGCAACTGCTCGTCGTGCCCGGAGGCCGGGGCGAGAAAGTATCCTGGAATCCGCCGCCACGCTATCCCTCGCCTGGGCCGGCCGGCTACAGTTATGGCGTCTGTAGCGGCGTCAAAGTCACCGGCCCCGGCTCGACCGGCGGTTTCATCTATCCCACCGGCAGTTCTCGCGTCTCGGGCTGGTATTTCCACGATGCCCGCAATCCGACGCACATCGGCGTGGACTATGCCTGTCGGGCGGGCGATCCCATCGTGGCCGCCGATAACGGCGTCGTGACCATTGCTGGATGGAGCGGTGGGTATGGCATCCTGGTCGAGCTCAACCACGGCAACGGGTTCGTCACCCGCTATGGTCACCTCAGCCAACTGGCCATAGGATGCGGACACGCGGTCTACCAGGGCAACTTGCTCGGCTACTGCGGCAGCACCGGGTACTCCTCTGGCGCCCACCTGCACTTTGAGATCCGCTTCAACGGCTCACCGCAGAATCCGCAGATTTACCTGCCCTAGCGGAGGGAACGATGCCCATATTCAGGCACGATGCTAGCCTGTCCCGTACATTAGTAGGAATCCGCACCCTTGGGCTAAACAAAGCCCTCCGCCGGTGGGCAGAGGAGGGCGTTATCCGCGCCTGTGCCTGGCTGGCGGTCACGTTCTACCGGCTGACCGGCGACTGGCGTGGTCGGCGTCCCTTGCTTACGCGCACGAGCGCGCACCTGGCAGTCTTTGCCGTGGCGCTCATTGCCCTCGGGTTGAGCAAGGTCGAATGGCCGGCGCAGACCGCTCCCATCTCATCTGCCCCTGTTCTCTCCGCCTCTGCCGGAGAAGCAGGTCAACAGGCGGGCGAGGCAGAAAGGGGGCGTAGGCAGAATGGCGGCGTGTTCTTCAGGATCGGCAACGGGGCCGGCGACGCCATTGCCCGGCTGGCCCAACCGCGCACCATTATCCCCGAGCGTCCACGCCTGGATATCGTCACCTACACCGTTCAGGCTGGCGACACAGTCCAGGCCATCGCCGAAGCGTTCCGCCTTCAGCCCACGACGATCATGTGGGCCAACTCGGCCATCGAGGATGCGCCGGACCTGCTGCGGATCGGCCAGGAAGTGATCATCCTGCCCATTGACGGGGTCTACCACACGGTGGCCGAGGGTGATACGCTGGCCTCTATCGCCGAGAAGTACAAGGTGACGACCGACGTGATCACCGCCTGCGAGTACAACCGCCTGACGGCTCCGGACTATGCGATTGAGGTAGGGATGCGGCTCATCGTGCCAGGCGGCGAAAAGCCCTACGTGCCCAAAGTGGTCACCTCGTACACCGGGCCGGTGCCTGAGGGCGCGCGCGGTACAGGGGCCTTTCAATGGCCGGTGTTGGGCCGGATCACGCAGGGGTACTGGTACGGCCACCGGGCGATTGACATCGGGGCTTCAGTGGGCAGCGCGGTGCTGGCTGCTGATGGAGGATTTGTCAGTTTTGCAGGCTGGACCGACGTGGGGTATGGTTACCTGATCGTGGTGGACCACGCCAACGGCTTTGCCACGTATTATGCCCACCTGAGCAGCCTCTACGTCTACGAGGGACAGGCGGTAGCGCGTGGACAGGTCCTCGGTGCGTCGGGCAACACCGGGTGGTCTACCGGGCCACACCTGCACTTTGAATTGCGCTACCATGGCACGCCGCAGAACCCGCGGGCGTATTTGCCATAATGGTAGTTAGTAACTGGTAAATTGGTAAGGCAGTACAGACGGTTGAACTGGCATACCGGCTACCGATCTACCAATTTACCGACTATTTTGCATATTCCTCTGCCCGCACCTCGCGGATCACCGTCACCTTGATCTGCCCTGGATACTCCATGCTCTCCTCCAATTTGGCAGCGATGTCTTTGGAGAGTTGGATGGTCGCCAGGTCGTCAATCTCCTCCGGCTTGACGATGATACGGATCTCGCGGCCCGCCTGGATGGCGTAGGACTCTGCCACCCCCTCGAAGGAATTGGCAATCTCTTCCAGGGCGTGGATGCGCTTGATGTAGAGTTCCAGGCTCTCACGGCGCGCCCCGGGCCTAGCGCCGGAAATGGCGTCGGCGGTTTCGACGATGATGGCCTCGAGCGAATTCTGATCCACCTCGTGGTGATGAGATTCGATACACTGCACCACCGGTTCAGGGACGCCATAACGCTGACAGATTCTGGCGCCGATAATCGCGTGCGTCCCCTCCGTCTCAAAGTCCACCGCCTTGCCGATATCGTGCAACAGACCCGCCGCCCGGGCGAGATCGGCATCGGCGCCCAATTCCTCTGCAATCAATCCCGCCAGTTTGGCCGTCTCGATAGCGTGAGCGTGCTGGTTCTGTCCGTAACTGGTGCGGAACTTGAGCCGTCCCAGCAGTTTGATGATCTCGGGATGCAGGCCAGGGACGCTGGCCTCGTAGGCTGCTCGCTCGCCTTCTTCGCGGATGAGCCGCTCGACCTCCTTCTGGCTGTCTTCGATCACCCTTTCGATGCGTGCCGGGTGGATGCGCCCATCCGTGACCAGCCGCTCCATTGCCCGGCGAGCGACCTCACGGCGCACGGGGTCAAAGCAGGAAATGGCAACCGCTTCAGGAGTATCGTCCACCACCACGTCCACGCCCGCGCTCATCTCGAAGGCGCGGATGTTGCGCCCGCTACGGCCAATGATGCGGCCCTTCATCTCGTCGGAGGGTAGTGTGACGGTCGAGACCGTCAATTCAGCCACCTGCTCGCTAGAGATGCGCTGGATGGCCGTGGTGATGATCTTGCGGGCGCGCGCCTCGGCCTCTTCCCGCGCTTCGGTCTCGACCTGGCGTATGATTCGGGCCATATCCTGGCGACTCTCCTGCTCGACCGCTTTCAGGAGTTCTTGTTTGGCCTCATCACGGCTCAACCCGGCAATCCGCTCCAGCAGGGCCATTTGTTCCTGATGCAACCTCTCCACCTCGTTGTAGCGCTTATCCAGGGCGCTCTGGCGCTTGTTGAGCGATTGCTCACGCTGCTCCACCCGTTCCTGGCGACTGTCCAACTTTTCCCGCCACTGCTGAAGGCGTTCTTCCTCCCGATGCAGGCCGGAACGACGCCGCTCCAGTTCCTTCTCCACCTGATTCCGGATGTTGAGCGCCTCGTCCCTGGCCGCCATCACGATCTCATCGGCCTCTTTCCGCGCATCTTCCAGCAGTTGCGCGGCCTGCTGCTGTTGTTCCTTGACCCTGGCCTGGGCAGCGTAGCGCCGAATCCAGAAACCCAGTCCAAAACCCACGGCCAATGCCAAAACCGCTATGATGATTGTTACAATCAAGTCACCCATCTTGTTCCTCACTTCCGGTATTGGATAACGTCCCGCAGCACACGGCCCCCAGCATCTCCTCGACCAGCGGCTCGATCACCGGATACGAAAAACCCCGGCGTGCCAGGTATGCCGCCAGCCGGCGGCGAAACTCGGCGGGCTCGAGGCGTGCCAGCCGGCGCGCTGCGGACTCGGCTGCCTTACGCGCAACGGCCTCCTCGTTGAACCCGGTCAACGCCTCGGCGGCGACCGCATCGGAGACGCCTTTCTGCCGCAGTTCCTGACGCAATGCGCGTGGCCCGCGGGGGTTGAATTCGAGCCGGTTCTCGATCCAGTAACGGGCGAACTCGTGGTCGTCCAGCAGACCTGCCCGCGTCAGCCGTTCGATCACCGCCTCGATCACCCCATCCTCTACGTCCTTCTCGCGCAGATTGCGGCGCACCTCGGCCTCGCTGCGAGGACGGTACGACAAGAAATTGAGCGCGTGCTCATAAGCCCGCTCGACGTCGTCCTTCGCCTGTAAACGAGCGATTTCCTCGTCGCTCAAGGTCTGGCCGACCCGCAGGTTGGCCGCCGCAATCGCCGCCAACCCGAAGGCGAACCGGCCATCGAGATAGACGTTCACGCGATCCTTGTTGCGCTTTTGCAGGCGCAACGCCGTAATCGTTCCTGCCATCGAATCAAAAAAGCCGTGACCTGAAAGCCACGGCTCGCATTGACGCTCGACCGTCAATTCTGCACTGATCTCGGATGTCACCAACTACTGCCCGGTCAAGGGCAGCAGGTATCCTTCTCGGTCAGATGCCAGAGGCAAAAGCCGATTGCCATTGTTCTGCTACGGCAAGTGCAGCACCCTCGCGCTCCAATCGCAACACCTGTCCAGAAGCCCGCCTGGATAACCCTTTGGCAGCCTCGCATCTGAGGTAGATGGAGGAGGCATCTCGTCTAAAAGAAACGTTGCCGGCAAAGCAATTGCATGCATTCGAGAAGGATTCGAATGATTGTTGTCAGGCGCCCAGGTTCGGAGCGCCGGCATTCGAGATCAACCCGTGGCTAATCCAGCCAATGAAAATGAGAATGAGTCCTCAGAGTAAATCGCCTGCCTCATCTGTTTCTTCGGCAATTGACGTGGCAACAGGCGCAACGAGCTCTTCAGAAGCCATCTTCTCCCGGACGACGGCCTCGATTTCCGCGGCGACTTGGGGGTGCTCGCGCAGATAGTGCTTGGCGTTCTCCCGCCCCTGCGCCAGACTCTCCCCCCCACGATAGTAGTACGACCCCTTCTTCTCGATCACCCCCAACTCCGTCGCCATGTCCAACAAGTCCCCTGCCTTGCTGATCCCCTCATCATACATAATATCGAACTCCGCCACCCGAAACGGCGGCGCTACCTTGTTCTTCGTCACCCGCACCCGCGTCCGACTCCCCACCACCTCCCCCTTCTCCTTGATCGCATTCACCCGCCGGATGTCCAACCGCACGCTCGCGTAAAACTTTAACGCCCGACCCCCAGAAGTCGTCTCCGGATTCCCGAACATCACCCCGATCTTTTCCCGTAACTGGTTCGTGAACACCAACGCCGTGTTCGATTGCTTGATCGCCCCGCTCAACTTCCTCAGCGCCTGGCTCATCAGCCGCGCCTGCAGCCCCGGATGCGAATCCCCCATCTCCCCCTCGATCTCCGCCCGCGGCACCAACGCCGCCACCGAATCCACCACCACCACGTCCACCGCACCGGAACGGATCAGCGTTTCCGCAATCTCCAACGCCTGCTCCCCGGTGTCCGGCTGCGAGATCAGCAGGTTCTCCACATCCACCCCGCACCTGGCCGCGTAGGCCGGGTCGAGCGCGTGCTCCATATCAATGTAGGCCGCCACCCCACCGCGCTTTTGCGCCTCGGCGACGATGTGCTGCGCCAGCGTGGTCTTGCCGGCGCCGTCAGGGCCGTAGATTTCGGTGACCCGCCCGCGCGGCACGCCGCCGACGCCGATGGCCCAGTCGAGCGCCAGGCTGCCGGTGGGGATGGCTTCGACCGCCAAGTGGGTGGCCTCGCCCAACCGCATCACCGTGCCCTCGCCAAAACGCTTCGTCAGGCTCGCCAAAGCCGTATCTAACGCTTTGCGCCGTCCTTCGTCAGTCATGCCTGCCCTCCCCAGTTAACCCCTCGTGCGTAAGGCGTAATGCGTAAAACGTAAACCTTTACGCCTTACGTTTTACTTTTATCAAGTAGTGTACACCAAATGACACAAAAAAGCAAATGGGCTTGACCTCCTGCCTGCAGTGTGCTAAAGTTAAGGCGTAACTATTCAGGCGATGACTGGAAGTCACCCTGTTTGGGCCTGCGGCCAACGGTCGGCCTGCGCCGACCACCCACCGCTGGGTCTATGAGGAGTGTCGGCGCAGGGGTGAGCCAGTGGTTCGCCCCAACCGGCGCGAAGCGCGTAGAGGGGGCGATTTCAATCGGCTGAACAGTTACGCTAAGGCGATGATTATGTCCAATGAGCAAATTGCCTCTATCCTTCGAGATACCCAGGCCCTGGGCATTGCGGCAATCGAATGGCCTGGCAAAGGCCCGATGTGCTTCAGATGAGCGCCAGGCGCACCTTTCCGCACTTGGATCGTGAGCAGGTGCGGCGGGTCGGACCCGCTGCTCTCGTTGTCGTCACGTTTGCTGTCCTCACCGTCCTCCTCACGTGGCCAGCGGTCACGCAACTCGATTCCCACCTGGCGCAGAACCTCCACTGGAGCCGTGACGCCTATCAGCAGGCCTATGAGATGTGGTGGTTCAAAAAGGCGCTCGTGGACCTTCACGTCAGTCCGGGGACCCTGCGCTGGATTTACTTTCCCACTGGCGGGCACTACCCACTCCTGCTCACATATTTCACGACCTATGCGGCCGGCGTCCCGTTCCTGCTCTTCCTTTCCCCCGTCGCCACGTACAACGTCGTTTTCCTGCTGACCTTCGTCCTCAGCGGCCTGAGCGGGTATGCCCTGTGCGCTTATCTCACGCGCAACCGCTGGGCGGGTCTCCTGGGCGGGATCATCTATGCCTTTTACCCCAACCGCGTGGCCCACGCGCTGGCGGGACATCTGGAACTCATCTCCACCTATCTATTCCCGCTCTATCTGCTCCTGCTCATCAAGACCGCGCGCCGGCCACGCGCAACGACGGCTGTGCTGTGTGGGCTGACGCTGGCGGCGTCGTGTCTGGTGCAGCCGCTCTTCGTCCCCTACCTGCTCGTCCCGTTCACGGCAGCCTGGCTGTTGTACGAATGGTTCGCCCTGCGCGAGCGGTTTGAGCGTCGGGCGTGGTGGCTGCTGGCAGGCGCGTTCGCCCTGGCCGTACTCATCGTAGCGCCGTTCTACTGGCCGGTACTGCGCGAACAGGCCAGTGGGCAGGGCGCACATCTGGAGGACATTGGCGCGGTGCGTTTCGCCGCCGACCTCCTGGGCATCGTGGCCCCTTCGCCTGCGAACCCGGTGCTCAAGGCGCTGGGGCTGGTGCCGGCTTACGCCGAACGGGTAGCCCCGCCCGACTGGCGCATCGCCGAACTGCTAACTTATGCGGGCATCGTGCCGCTATCCCTTTCGTTGCTCGCTATCTGGAGCCAACGTCGCCGCATAGGAGCCTGGGCGCTGGTCGCGCTCTTCGCCGCCGTGCTCTCGCTGGGGCCGCTGCTCAAAGTAAACGGGCAGGTCGTCACCTTCACCGCCGACGGTGTTCAGAGCGGGGTGCCGTTGCCTTATGCCTTGCTCTTGAAAATACCGCTGCTGGCGCTCAACCGCGCCCCGGCGCGCATCAACGCCACGCTGATGCTGGCGCTGGCAGTACTCGCCGCCTGCGGGCTTGCCTGGCTGCTGGAGCGCGTCCGCCGGGGTTGGAGGCACGCCGTCGCCGGGACCCTGTGCCTGGTCACATTCGTCGAGTTCCTGGTCGTCTGGCCGTTGCCCACACTGCCGGCAGAGATGCCAGCCTATATGGCCGCCATGGCCCGCAGCCCCAACAAGGGCGCCGTGCTGAACCTGCCGGTCGGCGCGGGGCACGTCAAACAGGCGGCGATATTCTACCAGACCGTTCACGAGCATCCCGTGTTCGACAGTTGGTTCCAGCGGGCGCTGCCCGTCTTTCCCGATGTGGCTGGGTTTCTCGATGGGCTGCTGATGCCCCCGGCCTGGGCAGACATCGTGCCCTCTCCTGCCCCCGGCGACCGCGCTGCCGTCGCCCGCGCCGAGGGCACGGGCTACGTCTTTCTGCACATGCTCTACGTGGACAACGCGGCGGCCCGGATGCGGGCGCTGGAGACCGAGTTCGGCCCGCCGCGCTCGACCGAAGGAGGGGTCGCTATCTACGAGGTCGCGCCGGGAAAGGAGACGCCGGATGATCTCGTGTACGCGTTACCGAACAATGACTGGCGCTCACCGGAACGGGGCTGGCACGACGCGGAGGAGTGGAACGGTCGGCCCGCGCGCTGGATGACCGGCGAGGCGGACCTGCACATCTACGCGCCGCGCCGGCAGGAAGGCGCCCTGCAATTCAGCGCTCTGCCGCTGGCTGCCCCGCAGCGGTTGCAGATCGAGGTCAACCGCGAGCCGCTCACGCCGCTTGTGATCGGCGAGTGGATCACGTACACGACGCCGGCGTTCACGCTGCAGCCGGGCCTCAACCAGATCACGTTGCGCGCATCCGGCGGGTGCAGCCGCTTCATGGGCGATCCGCGCTGCGCCGGGGTGATGCTGGCCGCCGCGGGCGATCGCGCCGGGTGCTCCCCCTACATCACCGCCGAGCGTTGTCTGAGCGTGCTGTTCCAGGACGTGCACCTTGTCTCCGCGACCGTACAGCCCATTGACGCCATCCTGGGCGAACGGGTGCGCCTGGTGGGCTATGATCTCGTGGGGACACCCGCGCCCGGCCAGACGCTTGCGCTCACACTGTACTGGCAGGCGCTCCGGCCTATGGCGGAGGATTACACCATTTTCGTCCATCTGCTGGGAGCCGACGGCGCGTTGCTGGCCCAGCACGATGCCCCACCCCTCGATGGTCTCTATCCCACGTCACGTTGGGTCGCGGGCGACGTGTTCACCCAACGGGTCAGCCTGACCATCCCGCCGGATGCGCGCGGGGGGAAGTACGAAATATTGACGGGAATGTACACCTATCCCGACCTGGTGCGCCTGCCGGTCGCCGGCGAGCGGCCCTATGCGCGGGACGGCTTGGTCTGGCTGCGGAGTGTGGAGATTCCGTAGGGTTCTTCGGACAAGAACCCCCTCACCGCCCGCGCCACTTCTACCGGATGTTCCAGCATCACCATGTGGCCCGCCCCTTCGAGGATCTCGCAGCAGGCGCCGGGGATGCGCTCGGCCAGGAAGCGCGCATACTTGAGCGGGGTGAGCAGGTCGGCAGAGCCGGCGATGACCAGCGTGGGCGCCGCGATCTCGCCCAGCCGCTCCATCACATCGAAGCGGTCGCAGGCGGTGAGATCGCTCACCAACACGGCGGGGCCGGCCTCGAGGAGCGCCTGCCGGCCGCGCTCGACCAGCGCAGGGCTTATCCCCGGCGACCAGGTCAGGCGGTTGATGAGTTCCACAGCCTCCGCGAAATCAGCGTGCAGCCCGTCCAGGACGGCCGGGGCCACGCGCAGCCGCGCCCCAGTGGCCAGGAGCACCAGCCCGGCCACCCTGTCGGCGAAATCGAGCGCCAGCGTCAGGGCGATGGCGCCGCCCATCGAGTGCCCAACGATTACGGCACGCCCGACCCCAACCTCGTCGAGGAACGCGACAATAGCCCCTGCATAGCCCGCCATGGTGTCGCACGCCGGGCCGCCTGAGCGCCCGTGGCCGGGCAGGTCGAGTGTGTAGACCGTGGCACCGGGCAGACGGCGCAATTGGGGCGGCCAGAGCAGGCGCGAGCCGCCGGCGCCGTGCACCAGCACCAATGCTGGCGCATCCTGCGGCCCTTTGCTCACTGTGTAGTACATACGACCTCTTTCTCCTGCACGAGAGCAATCGGGACAAGGAGACAAGGAGTCTCCGCTCATCTGCTTCCAACCACATTGGGTCGCAATGCGCGGACCACTTCCAGCGAAGCCAGCGCCTCCTCGACTGTCAACTCGAAGATGATCGGGCCGTCGAAACCGGCCTCTGCCAGCCGGTCGAGCAGGCAGCCCACGTCCAGGTCGCCGCGGCCGAGCGGCTGATGGTCTTTGCCGTAGCCGATGCGCCGTTCGGGCCCCTGCCAGGGGCCGTCGTGCAGGTGGATCTCGGCCAGGCGCGGCAGACATCGCTCCAGTGCATCGAACAGTCCCACCGGCCCGGAAAATCCCACCAGCACATGGCCGGTGTCCAGGCAAATGGACAGGTCCAACTCCTCGGCCAGTTCCAGCGTCAGGTCGAACGGGAACTCGACCGTCTCGATTGCCAGCCGGCGGCTGGGAACGCCGGTCTCGGCCAGGAGCGCCTTCAGGCTCTCGCGGGCGCTGCCCTGGAAGTACTGCCGCAAGATGAGCGCGCGGGCCGGTTCGGGCAGCCGCATGCGGTAGAACTCAGCGGCCAGCGCGCCCGTGGCGTGCAGCACGTATACCTCCGGCTGCAGGGGGCGCGTCGCCTCGATGCACTCGATCAGCGCGCGCACCGACCCTTGCCGCACGGGCGCGAGCGGCGTCGAGGGTTCGACCGACCAGAGCGGCAGGTGCACCGTGTACGACAGGCCACGCGCCTCCTTCAGCGCCGCCAGCCGCTCGATGGCGGGTGGGCTGAAGGTCTGCGGCATAAAGAGCACCAGGTCGCCGCCCAGTTCGATCGGATCGAAGCCATGCACGGCCAACTCTTCCACCAGGCCGGTGTGATCGAAACCGGCGATGTGTTCGGCTGCGTTCTGCGGACCCAGGCCCGAAGGGATCAGGGCACCGATCTGCATATCCATGATGCCAAAGCGCATTGTCCGCCTCCTGTAAATGGCAAGTCCAGGCAACTATGGTTAGTATAGCACACCAGGCTTTGCTCGCCAAATGTCCCTTGCCTTTTCCCCCCATCTCTGGTAGACTTGCGGCGATACCCTACCGGGGAGGATGCGATGAAAGCGCTGGTCGTCTACTACTCGTTCGAGAGCAATACCCGCCTGATCGCCCACGCGATTGCCGAGGCTACTGGAGCAGACCTGTTGGAACTGAAGCCGAAGAAAGAGATCGGCACTCACGGATTTATGAAGTACGTGTGGGGCGGCAGGCAGGTGGTGTTGAAGAGAAAACCAGCGCTGCTGCCGCTGGAAAAGCACCCTCAAGACTATGACCTCCTGTTCATCGGCACGCCAGTGTGGGCCTATTCGTACTCGCCGCCGATCCGCACCTTCTTTTCCACGGCTAACCTGAGCGGCAAAAAGATCGCCCTGTTCTGTTGCCACGGCGGCGACAAACGCCGGACGTTGGAGAAGATGCGCGAGAGTCTGTCGGGGAACGATATCGTGGGCGAGATTGATTTCGTCGAGCCGCTGTCCAGAGACACGGACGCGAGCGTCCGGCGGGCCAGAGACTGGGCGCGAAATATCATCTCTGGGGTCGTGGGCAATGCAACGTAAAGCGGTGTCTTGCGTCTTGGTTTTGCTTGCCTGCGCGGGCTGCAATGCCGCGCCGCTCCCCACGCTCGCGCCAACCCGGCTACCGGCAGCCACGGCGACTCTCACGCCTACTCCATCTGCCACATCAACGTCCACACCTATGCCTGCTCCCACCGTGACTCCCATCTTGCCCACCGCTACTCCGCCTCCCACGCCGACCCCGACCTCCACCCCGACCACTCCACCCACCCACCAACCAACTAACCAACCAACCAACCAACTAACCAACCAACTAACTAACCAACCACCTACCCCGCCATCCATCTTTGTCCCCATCCCCCCGCCCGGCAGGGAATTCGCCACGCTGGATGATTTTTGGAACGGGAGCGCCGAGTGGGTGCTGGAGGTCTACGACGTGGGGTTGCCGGTGGGCGAATCGGATACGGTCTACCGGGGCGGCAGCGAGTTCTGGTCGTATCTCCACGCCAGTTTCCAATCGGCGGGCGTGGTGGACTCGTGCGGCGATCCGGCGCCCTTCCCCGGCTGCGTCACGCTATGGAAGAGCCACGACGGCGGCGTACACTTTACGCTCGAAAACCCTACCTGCCTCTTCCGCTGTACCTCCTGCCCCTGTACTGCCGCCGATCACACACACCAGCAGCAGTACCCGCGTGTCTTTTTCGATACAGACCGTGCTTACATTGTTTATGAATGGGGTGCCGGCACCTACATGCGCACTTCGCCCGATGGCCTGCGCTGGGCGGGCGAGGCTCACGTGCCGGGTACCGGGCAGTGGAACGGCGAATGCAGCGCGGCAGAATCCATCGGCACGCACCCCAACATCTACAATGAGGCGGAGTACGGGAACTGTCTGGTCGGCGCGCCGCCGGGCATCTACGTCGAAGGCAGCCTGCTCTACGTCTTCGTCGGCCTGGGGCGCGATCCGGGCCACATGGGCTGCTATGTAGGCAACAAATCCGCCGGAGCGCGCGGCCTGCGCAAGTGCGCCGCCAATCCGCTGTTCACGGGCGCGCTCGAATATGGCCCCCTGGACGCGCTGGGCGCGGCAGCGAACCCCTACTTCGATTTCCGCACCATCTCCTCCGCCGATGTGGTGCGGGTGGGTGACCACTATTACATGGCCTATGAAGGCGTGCGCGGGCCCAGCAATCCCACCGTGGTGGACGACCAGTTTGCGCTGGGTTTCGCCCGCAGTGTGGGGCCGGCGATTGACGGGCCGTGGGAGAAATACCCCGGCAACCCGGTGATCATGGACGTGGCGAACAATTGGGGCATCGGGCACGCCGACCTGGTCCTCGTCGGCTCGGCCACGTATCTGTACACGGCCACGTCGCAGACCACGCGCGGGCGCTATGTGCTGGTGCGGAGATAAGCTCTCCCCCCCGATTTCTGCAAGCGTTCACAAAAGGGTCTTGACAAGAGCCAGCATTTGTGGTAAAATATTGTTTGCAAACGTTCACAAAGCGTACCTGGCATCAGAAAATGGGCTGCTCATCCCTGGTTGTGGATGTTTTTTGAGGGGGTGAGAAACCCCCAACGGCCTCAATCCACCCTGACTCTCCTCTTGCTGCGCGGTCTAGCCCTCAATTCAACCCTGGATTGAGGCGCGATGTGAGCGTTCACATATGCTGTGAAGGGATTTTTGTGAGGAAGCACTCTCGCCATGTGATCATTCGCTCGCAGGGCGCAGCGGCACGTTGTGCTGCTTCCCTTCTTTTGTCAGTAAGAAAGGAGGTCTCCTATTGATCAATGGCTAATCATTCCCCCCATAAGTAGTGATGGCGACATCGAAATTCACCTTTGTAACTTTTTCGAATACTCTTAATGGAGGAAAAAATGGAAGAGAAACGATTGAGTCGTCGTGAGTTTTTGCGCTTTAGCGCACTGACTGTGGCCGGTGTGGCCCTGGCAGGGTGTGCACCGCGGGAGGCGCCTCCTACTGGCACGAAACCGACTGAAGCGGTAGCTACCACAGTGCCTTCCGCTGAGCCAACCCCGTTCCTGTTCTGGTTCCAGGCCGAGAATCACGAGCCTGAATACGCGGCGCGCGTTGACGAGCTAAACGAGAAGTTTAACATCAAACTCTCGTATGAGCTCCTATCCCGCGATGCGATGACCCAGAAATTCCCGGCGACCCTGATGGCCGGCAGCGGTTTCCCTGACATCATCGAACAAAACGCGGATGACATCGTCAAGTTCCTGAAGGGTGATGACAACGTCATTCCCTTTATCGACCTGAAGCCCGCGCTGATGGCCAGCCCCTATGCCGACCAGGTGCTGATGAGCCGTTTTGACCGCTATCAGAAAGGTGGCAAGTTTTACGGTGCGCCCCATGATGTGCACCCCGTCGTGATGCTCTATCATGAAAGGGCGTGGCAGGAATATGGCCATGATCCCGCAACCTTCAGCACGTACGCCCAGTTCCTGGATGCCGCCAAAGACGTTGCGGCCAAGACCAATATGGAGATGCCAGATGGCCGGCCCCTGGGTGTCATCATGGACTGCCTGAGCTGCACCAACCTGCCGGCCCGCATGATGGACCTGGGGATCTGGTGGACGGATGCCGATGGCAACCCTATGCTGAAAACCCCGGAGTTCAGAGAGGCCGCTGCCAACTGGATGCTCTTCCGCGATTATTGGATGGACATCGACTGGGGTAACCAGGTTGCCATGGTCAAGGAGGGGCAGGTCTTGACGCAGTTCTGCCCCGACTGGCTATACGGCATTCACTTCCAGGGCACCGCCGGGGATACGGAATGGCTGGCCGATTCCCCCATGCGGATGACGAGCCTGCCGGGTATGACGGCAGATGCCCCCCGCACCACATCTTGGGGTGGCACCAGCGCTTCAGTCCCCAAGCTATCCCCCATCAAAGATCTGGCGGTCGAGGTCCTGCTGTACCTATACTTTGAAGATGGGGAAGGCCAGATGGCTCAGCGGTTTGTGGATACCGGGATTTTGCCGCCCGTGCCAGGATGCTGGGATGATCCTGTGTTCCACGAACCTAAAGAGTATCTTGGCGGGCAAATCGCCGGTGAGATCTTCATTGACGCGGCTAACCGCCTGCCCAGCTACTCGGAGCAATGGACGACACAACTCGTTACAAGCGCCTGGGGCGGTCAATTCTCCTCAGCGTGGGGCGGGGAAATCACCCTCGACGAGGCCATTGATGCGGCCTACGAACAGGCCATCGCGGACATCGAGAAGAACAAGTTCTGATCGAATACAGGTACGTCTGCCCCTGTTGTATGTATGGCCCGACGAATGTACCGGGGGAGTGGGGAGTTGCTCCCCCGGTAATTTTGTATATACTCTAAAAGCCTTTAAGGATGCTGAACCAGGATGGGAACACCTGTTTTGTCAACTCGGCAATCCTGGGTCCACTCAAGAATCGGACTTGTTCGTCCGCGAACCATTGTAACAACTGTACTGGCGGCCGCCCTTGCGATTGTGTTTATCTGGCCCTTTCTCTGTATTTTGGGGAAAACTTTCAATAGAATTGACGCGGTGATGAGTCCACTCACACCGATTCCGGCCGAATTCAGCACCCGACTCTACCAGTTGATGTTCAGCGAAGAGTTCCATTTCCAGGACTATATTCTGAATTCAGTCCTGGTATCCTTCAGTACCACAGTGCTCAGCGCTCTCACGTCTGCCCTGGCCGGCTATGCTTTGGCCAAACTGCGATTTCCCGGACGCGATCTCTTGTTCTCCATCATCATCGGCATTATGCTGCTACCCACCACGACGATGTTGGTGCCACAGTTCGTGGTGCTGAAAGAGCTGGGGTTGGTCAACAACTATTGGGGCTTGATCTTGCCCGGTGTCGGTGGGGGGGCTTTCGGTATTTTCCTGATGCGCCAGTTTATGCTCAATATCCCCACCGAGATGCTGGAGGCGGCACGGATGGATGGCGCGAGTGAGTTTGATCTGTTTTTAAGAATTGTGGTGCCCAACGCCAGGGCCGGCATGGGGGTCATTGCGACGCTCTCGCTACGGAGTAACTGGAATGCACTCTTATGGCCGCAACTCGTTAT
>DAOUBA010000060.1:0-9096 GCA_034432855.1 Anaerolineae bacterium
TCGGCCGTGTCGAAGAAGTTGACGCCGAGGTCAAGCGCGGTGTGAACGATGCGCGCAGTTCCATCCGCGTCCACGAACCGCCCGAAGGTGTTGCCGCCCAACCCTAGCACGGAGACCTTGAGCCCTGAGCTCCCAAGCCGACGGTAGATCATCGATGCTTCTCCTCCTGGCCTCTCCGGCCGCTACATTGCCTCGTTGAACTCATCCCGGTACTTCACCAACGCCGGATGCGCCCTCCATACGGGCCCGGTTGAGCAGAATGACCATGAACGCCTCGTCCGGAACGCCATCCCACCGCGACGGCAGGCCGTGTTGCGAGGCGGGCTTGAATCCGAAGCGCGGGTATCACTCGGGGTCGCCGATCACGATCACGAGCGTGCATGACTCCCCCTTAGGATGTCAATCCCTTACCAGGGCCGATCCGATCCCCTTGCGCCGAGACTCCGGCATGACGATCATCGGCGCGAGCACCATGCCGGTAAGGGGCCATGAGCCCGCCTTCGATGCCGGCTTCGTCGGGGTGTTCGAAGACGCTCTCGTTGACCGCCCTCATGGCCAACATGCTTTCGGGTCGCTCCTTGCGCACGGTGACTACGGCCGCCCTCCAGGCCGTACACCAGCAGCTCACCGCATGAGATCGTGACCGCCTGGCCCCCCATCAAGACGCGCTCCCCTCTCAGGTGGATGTGGGGCACGCCGCCGCGCTCCGAAGCCTGGAAAGCCACCAGGCGGCCCTTCTCGAGCCGCTTCCCCCAGAACGGCCCGGGGGCGCAGTGCGCCGACCCCGTGACGGGGGCCTCATCTATGCCCACCCAGGGCGCAAAGTAGCGGGAGACGAAGTCGTGCCGCGGCGAGGCCGAGGCGCTAGTGACGGCCACCCCTCTCCCTGGCATCGCCCGCAGCGAGGCGAAGTCAGGGCAGAGGCAGCGCACAGTCTCCTCGGAG
The DNA here is from genome assembly GCA_034432855.1 of Anaerolineae bacterium. Taxonomy (GTDB): domain Bacteria; phylum Chloroflexota; class Anaerolineae; order B4-G1; family B4-G1; genus DAOUBA01. Next base: position 946 of record DAOUBA010000060.1, read on the forward strand.
TCAACCTCTATGAGGTGCTTGCTCCCAAACATGCCGACATACCTGGGCATCACGCCCAGGGCTGCGAGCAGCCCCTCGGGGGCATCAGATGGCTCCGCCGGGGTGGCGGGAAAGACGATCTCGATCAGACCGTCCCCCTTGCGTTCGGCCGTGAGCAACCCGCTGCGCGTGTGGAAACGGGCCAGCTGTCCGGGCCCGAGCAGATCCTCCTGCCAGGGCACTTGCGCGCCCGCCAGCGTGGCGTGGCCGCAGAGGTCTACCTCGACCTTCGGGGTAAACCGGCGCAGGGAGTAGCCGTCGTACTGCTCGAGGAGGAAGGCTGTCTCCGACAGGTTCATCTCGCACGCCACTTGCTGCATCCAGATGTCCGCACGCGGCTCGGGCAGAAGACAGACGGGCGCAGGGTTTCCCGCGAACGGCTCACTGGTAAACGCATCAACCTGAAACAGCCTGATTGCCAAGGTGTCCTCCTTCTGGGGCTTCTTCGGTTCTTGCTCCCGCCCGCGCCATCAGCCCTGCCCAACGGACAAAGCCAGCACCGTCCGACATCATTGCCACCAAGTTCTTCCGCATGCCGTGGAGATCTCCCCTTGCGGTATCCCGCAGCCACGGTGGCAGTCGGCTTGACCTATCTCGCGGCGAGGCGGGGGCGCAGGAGGACCGGGCCTCCCTGCATGGCGCATGCAGAGATCAGCGGCTTGGGCACGAAGTACTCCTGGCGCTCGAAGCGGGCTCCGATCTCTGTCATGGTCGGGGTCATCCATCGAGAGATGATCTCTTCTGGGGGAATGCCCTCGGCAAGCGCAGCAGCCACCAGCTCTTTCCTCCTCTCGAGATCTCCCTCCACGATGGCGTCAAGGATGTCGTCGAGATCTGGTAGAGATATCTGTTGGGGCCCTCCGGTCTATTTGGAGTACGGGAAGTCAGTGCACGGGGCCGCGTCGCCGAGCTGTCTCCCTGGCACTCCTCGGCCAGGCACCCGGAGTGGTTCTTCGCAGCCGGTGCTCCCGATTCCTCAACTGCGGGCTCGCGGGAGACGTGAGCCGATGCTCGATCCTGATGGTTCTTTGGTCGCGGCCCTATGCGGGGCGGGATGCCTCCATCCCGCGAGTCATGGGCTCCAGCACAGAGCGCAGATCCCTCATCTCAGCCTCTGGAAGTGGGCGCAGCGGCGGGCGGACGTGCGGCTCGATGACCCCGCGCAGGCCTAACGCCGCTTTGATGTGGGGAACCGAAGCGCCGTTCTGCAGCATGCAGCATACCGCGGATACGTGTCGGTACGCCTCTCTTACGTCCAGCCAAGACCCGCGCTCGGCCGCCCGCCACAGCGCCACATAGGGCTCCGGCACTGCGGCCGCAGGCCCTGATATCGTACCGGCCCAACCCATTGCGGCTACCGAAGGAAGGAGCAGATCGGCGCCTACCAGGATTCGGAAGCCCGGGCCGCCGGCTTCGGACAGCAATCGTATACCATACAGGTCCCCGGTGCTGTCCTTCATGCCGACCAGGTTGGGGTGGCCGAGCAGCGCCCGGACCACAGAGGGAGTCAAATGGTTGCCCGTGTGCTGCGGGATGTTGTAGAGCAGCACTGGGTGATCGGGCACCGTGCTGGCCACCGCGGAGAAGTGAGCAATCAACCCTTCTTCGCTATGTCGGAAGTAGGAGGGCGTGATGATCGCCAGCGCGTCGGCGCCGGCCTCCGCTGCCAGCCGGGCGGTGGCGATGGTCCCAGCGGTCGTTATCCCGCCGACCTGCGCGACAACAGGTACACGGCCCGCGGATGCTGTCACCGCCGCACGCAGCACGCCCATCCGATCCCCATCATCGAGCAGTGGCCCCTCGCCGGTCGTCCCGCAGGCGAAGATCCCGTCCACACCCCGGTCCACCAGCCATTGGACGAGACGGCGCGCCCTCGGGGCGTCCACGCTGCCGTCGGAAGACATTGGGGTCGGGAGGGCAACGATCACCCCTCTCAGATTCTCAACGACCTCGCGCCGAATACCCATCGCTGTCAAGCATCCTCCCAGCGGCCGGCATGGCCCCTACATGTCACTTACGTGGCTGTAGAGCCCTCTCACAATCAGCACCCCCACGGTAGCGCCCGGGTCCTGCATGTCCCGGGATCGCTCTCCGTAGTAGGCAGGCCTCCCGTGTCTTGCGACCATCTGCTTCGTGGACTCCAGCCCTGCCTCCGCGGCTTCCAGGGCCCGCGCAAGGGCCAGCTCCATCTCCACGTCTCCGGCGGCGGCCAAGGCATCCGCGGCCGGCTTCAGGGAATCGACGATCGTCTTCTCGCCTGCCTGCGCCTTGCCCCTCTCCATGATTCCGTTGACGAATGCCTGGAAGAACGCCGCCAATTCGCCGGTGGCAAGTTCCTCCGAGCCGGCAATCGCTCTTCCACCTCGCATGAACCCTGTAGCAACGAGGGTACCCATCGTGGATGGCGCGGCTTTGGCCATGGCCATCCCGGCCCTGGTCAGGATCTTGCCAATGTCCGTCTCCTTGGCCCCCGCGACCTCTTCGTAGGCGGCGCTGAATGCCCTGGGCATTGTGAGGCCGAGATCTCCATCGCCAAGAGCAGCGTCCAGATCTGTTAGGTGTTGCTTATGCTCCTCCATGAGGGCGGCGAGGCGCCCCAGGGCTGCAACCACGTCATCCTTGCGCAACGGCCTCATCGCCGGCGACCTAGGTGGGCAGTTGCGGCTGCACGAAGAACGGCGTGCTGGCCGGTCGAGCCAGGAGTTCTCTCATCTCGTCGTCCAGCCTCATCAGGGAGATTGAGAAGCCCGCCATCTCCATCGATGTGGCGAACTCCCCAACATAGATGTGATAGGCACGGATTCCACGCTCTGCCAGGACAGCATGTGCCTTCCGATAGATGATGTACAGCTCTTCCCTCGCCGTACCTCCGAGGCCGTTGACTAGCACTGAGACCTCATCGCCCGCCCGGAACGGAAGATCTTCGAGAACCGCTATCATCATCTCGTCCACCACATCGTCGGCTGGCCGCAGCTTCCCTCGCCTGATCCCGGGCTCGCCGTGGATACCCATGCCGATCTCCATCTCGTCTTCGCCGATGGTAAAAGTGGGTCTGCCGACCTCGGGGATGATGCAAGGCGTGAGTGCTACGCCGATTGTGCGCACATTCGCGGCGGCTTTGTCGGCGACCCGTTTGACCTCATCCAGGCCGGCTAGTTCGTCCGCCTTCGCTCCGGCCACTTTGTAGACATAGAAGATCCCGGCCACCCCTCGGCGCCGGCGCTCCTCGTCCTTGGGAGCGGAGGCAACGTCGTCGGTGGCCACCAGCGACTCCACACGGATGCCGTCGGCGGCCGCCATCTCGGCCGCGAAGTCGAAGTTCAGCACATCTCCGCCGTAGTTGCCGTAGATGTACAACACACCCGCGCCCGCATCGATCGCCTTCGTGACCTTCAACATCTGCTCTGCGCTCGGTGATTGAAACACACCTCCCACCGAGCACCCATCGAGGAGCCCGTCGCCGACGTACCCTAGGAAGAGAGGAAGATGACCTGAGCCCCCGCCGGTGGCAAGGCCTACTTTCCCTTCCCTCCTGGGGCCGGCCTTCACTATGCAGCGCAGATCGTCGGCCACATACGCGAGCTGGCCCGGATGGGCGCTTACAATGCCCTGTATCATCTCGTCGACGAATCCATCGGGGTTGTTGAGGAACTTCCTCATCGTCATCGCTCCTTGTCTTGCCTGGAACGCTGCCATGCGGCAAGCCCCAGGGCCACGACGCTGGCACCGAGCAGTGTAGCGGCGATCGGCTCCCCCACAAGAATCCCCCAATCTCCCGCCGACATCGCCAGCGACCGCCGGAGGTTGGACTCCGCGATCGGGCCGAGAATCAGCCCCAGCACCAGCGGCCCCGGCGGGAACCCCTGCCGCCGGAGCGCCACGCCAAGTACACCCGCAATCAGCATGAGCCACACGTCGTGCGCCGAGTTGTTTAGCGCGTAGGTGCCGACGGCGCACGAGGCCAGCACGATGGCCCACAGACGCCCGCGGTTCAGCCCAACGATCCACCTCACGATGCCCCGGGCGCGCACTACGCTAAGCAGGCCGCTGATGATGGTGGCGGCAATGCAGATCCCGACGATTTCGTAGAAGAGAGGCAGGTGATCCCGAAAGAACAGCGGCCCGGGCTTCAGACCCCAGATCAGCAGAATCCCGATCAACACAGCCGTGACCGTGTCGCCGGGCACACCCAGCGCAAGCGTGGTGGCCAGCGCGCCGCCGACAATCGAGTTGTTGGCGGTCTGCGCCGCCACCAGGCCCTCCAGACTGCCTCTTCCGAACTCCTCCGGCCGCTTGGAGATACGCTTCGCCTGATCCCATGACAGGATGCTGGCGATGTCCCCACCGGCCCCGGGAATCGCGCCGACCACGGTGCCGATTGCTGAGGAAAGGAAGAAGGCCGGCGCCACTTGTCGCACCTCGGCGCGCTTTGGCATCAGTCGTCCCAGGACGCCTGTTACCGCCGAGAGTCCGGCGACCAGAGTCCGCCGCTGCAACACCTGGTCGAGTACCTCCGCTACGCCGAAGATGCCGATCATGATTGGGATAAACGAAAGACCGCTCAGCAGTTCGGGCTTGCCAAAGGCGAAGCGAGGGTAGCCGACGATTGGGTCAAACCCTACGGTGGCCAGCAACATGCCCAACAGACCCACCAACAGACCCTTGACCACCGACATACCGGAGACGCTAACCATCATTGATAGCCCGAACAACGCCAACGCGAAGTACTCCGGCGGTCCAAACCGTAGCGCGAAGTTCGCCAGCGGGATAGCCACGAGCGCCAGTGTGATCAAGCCGAACAGGCTGCCGCCTGCGGAGGCGAGCGCATTGATCCCCAGCGCCAGGCCGGCCCTTCCCTGCTTCATCATGGCGTAGCCGTCGAAGGTCACGGCAATGCTGGCGGGCGTGCCGGGCATGTTTATCAGAATCGCGGTGATGTCCCCTCCGAACATTGCCGCGATGTAGACGCCCAAGATGATCGCCAGCCCCTGCGCGGGTGGGAATCGAAACGCGAGCGGGGTCAGCAGCGCCACACCCATAGTGGCGGTGAGACCCGGAACGATGCCGAAGAACATCCCCAGCGCCACACCCAGGAGCAGATAGGGCAACAGCGACGGCGAGAAGGCGGCCAGGAACCCGTCCAGGGGAGACATGAGGCGCTATATCCCGTCCAAGGGAACCCGTAGCACGTATCCAAACGCCACGGACAAGAACGCGGTCACGAGCGCGGCGAAGAGGAGCGCCGATCCCCAGCGGCCGGGGCCAGACAGACGTGAGAGTGCCGCTACATACAGCACGGTAGGCACGTCGAAGCGCCATCGGTGCCACGCCACGAGGTAGACCGCGGTTAGGCCCACAACGCCGACCGCGGCAGCGACATCTGTTCGCTCAGCAGCCGATATTGCCTTGCGTCTACGCCCCTCTACTATCAGCAAGCCGGTCAGCAGGGCAAGCGATGCTGCTAGCAGCCGTGGGTAGGACGCCGGGCTGAGAGAGCCCTCCGCGCCCGGAGGAAAAGGCACCGTCAATACGAAGACCGCAGCGGCGAGCAGCGTGAATGCCGCGGCCGCAAGCAGATCCTTCATCTCCTGCTACCGATGCGAACTAGCGCGCCAGCCCTAGGTCCCTCATCAGGCGACCAAACATCTCGTACTGAGCCAGGGCGAACTTCTTGAACTCGGCCGGCGGCAGGTAGCCCGGCTCAATCCCCCTGGCCACCAGGCCTCGCTGAACCTCCGAAGTCGTGTATGCCCGCCGGAACGCGCGGTGGAGGATATCGAGAACCTCTGCCGGCGTACCCTTGGGCAGCGCGAAGCCGCCCCAGGCCATGACGACCACGTCGTGCCCTGCCTCCCGAATCGTGGGCACATCCAGCATGAGCCCGAAGCGCTGCTCGCCCATCACGCCCAGGGTGCGGAGCCGTCCCGCCTCCACATGGGGCAGGACCTCGCTGGGGCTCACGGTCACCGCTGCCAGACGCCCTCCCAACAGCGCGGTGATAGCCGGGGCCGCACCATCGAAGGGCACATGCCTGAGGCGAGTCCCGGTAGCCCGCTCCAGTGATGCCGCAGCCACGTGCCAGATGGATCCAGGCCCCGAATTCCCAACGGTCAGCTCGCCCGGCCTGGCGCGGGCAGCGGCCACGAAGTCGGCCACCGTCCGGTATGGCGAGTCGACATGGACGGTAAGCCCGGCCGGCAGCACGTTTGCCCTCATCAGCAGGTCGAAGTCGTCGGGGTGAAGATCAGCCAGGCCCAGGTGCTTCAGCATGGACAACTCCACCGGAACGTACCCGATCGTGTAGCCGTCAGGACGGCTCGCCTTGACCGATCCCATTCCCACGGCGCCGCCGCCGCCCACGCGGTTGACGACGTTGATGCGCGCCCCCAAGATCGGCGCAGCCTGAGTTGCCACCAGCCGCGAGACGTAATCGGACGCTCCTCCTGGCGCGGCCTGCACCACCAACGTAATGTCCCGTACCGGATAGGTGACCTGGGCGCCGCTGGGGACGGCAAATAGCACGGCCACCAACAACGCCAGTAACGAGATGCCAGTCAGTCTCTTCATACCAACGCCCTCCTCGCTCCTTGAATGTCCCTACAATGGCGAACCCCGATTGAGTCAACTGATCGTTCAGGCGTGCCGTAGGTCTGAGAACGTTATCATACCCCAATACACTTCAGCGACAACATCGTCTTCCTCGATGGTGTGTTGCATTCTCACCGAGCGGGCAGGAATCCTCCCACCGGTCCAGGCGGGTCGCCGCTTCCACGTGCGGGTTCCAAGCGATCTGACAGGAACGGGGAGAACGCGGATGGAAGCTGGAGAACACTGGCGTACCGCTACTATCACATGCGGCAAGGAACCGAGGGGGCGGCGTGATCTCAGTCGCAGTAGTAGGTAGTCTAAACATGGACTTGGTTGTCCAAGTTCCACGTCTCCCTGCTGTCGGAGAGACGGTCGGTGGTGGTGTGCTCGGGCGCTTCCGTGGCGGAAAGGGTGCCAACCAGGCTGTGGCAGCTGCGCGCCTGGGGAGCCGCGTGGCCATGGTCGGCCGCGTGGGCGACGACGCCTTCGGCCGCGAGATTCTGGATGGACTGCGGGACGAGGGGGTTGACCTGTCGCATACGCCCGCGCAGCCAGGGGCTGCGACCGGCGTAGCCCTCATCGGCGTGGATCGCCAGGGGCAGAACATAATACTGGTAGCCCCTGGTGCCAACGCGGAGTTGACCACGCGCGATGTGCAAGAGGCCCGTCACGCGATCCTTGCTGCCGACGTACTCCTGCTTCAGCTTGAGATCCCCATGGAACCGATCCTGACCGCCGCGCACATAGCCCGCGGTGCGGGTGTTCTGGTCTGCCTGGACCCGGCTCCTGCGCTGGCACTGCCTGATGACCTCTACCGGATGGTCGATGTCCTGAACCCCAACGAGGTGGAAGCCGCAGCACTTGCCCGGCTGCCGGCGGGAACCATCGAAGAGGTGCGCAGTGCTGCAAGGTCCTTGAGTAACCTCGGGCCGCGAACTGTCGTTGTGACGATGGGAAGGCACGGCGCGTTCTACCTCTCCAGCGATGAAGAAGGCCACATGCCCGCGCATCCGGTGACCGCAGTGGATGCCACCGCTGCTGGCGACGCCTTTGCCGCGGCTCTGGGCGTCGGCCTGGCCGAAGGGAAGCCGCTGCCCGAGGCCGTGCGGTTCGCTAACTTGACAGCAGGCCTCAAGGTTGCCCGCATGGGTGCCCAGTCCATGCCCACACGTGCTCAAGTAGATGCCCTCCTGCGAGGGGCCTAGCGCGGCGGCCATGGGTTGAGAGGCGCGCGCCCCGCGCGCAACCGCTTCATGACCCCGGTCCTGCTTTCGCCGAAGTGTCGCGCCAGGTCCAGGTAATCCCGGTACAGTGCCTCGTAGGCATGCTGCTCTGCGGGCCGCGGCCTGTAGGCAACCCTCACCCGGCTGCCCATGCGCCTGACGGCTTCCTCCATCGTGGCGTACCCGCCGTGCCCCTCCCCGGCGGCGGCCGCGGCGTAGATCGCCGCGCCGAACGCGGAGGCGTGCGGCACGCGCGCGGCGAGCACCTCCCGGCCCGTGACATCGGCGGTAATCTGCAGCA
>DAOUBA010000061.1:0-7498 GCA_034432855.1 Anaerolineae bacterium
GGGCTGGCCTTGCCCAAATCGTGCAGGCCGGCCCAGAAAGCCAGGAGGCGGCCGGTGGCCTCCTCGTCCAGCCCCAATGCAGCGGCCCAGTGTACGCGCTGCTCGGCGGTTAGTGCGTTGCGCCAGAGCGCCTGGGTCATTTCGGCCACGTCCAGCATGTGGCACAAGAGCGGGTGCGAACGGGTCTTGTCGCGGCTCAACTTGCCCCACAGCAGTTGATACAGCGGCGGGGGCAGCTCGCTGCTCACCCCATACACCCTCGCCATCCGCCTTGTCTCTTTCACCAACGCCTCACGCAGCTCCGGCGGTTCCACCACCTCCACATCCGCGCCCCAGCCGCGGATCCAGGGCAGCATCTCCTGCGGCTCGGCGACCCACGCCCGCCAGAGCAGGGAGCCGTCCGGTTGCTCCTCGACCTGTTCGCTGCGGTGCCACCGCGTCTCCCTGACCCGATGGGCCACCCGTGGGTGGAAGCGCAGCACCACCTCCACCGGCTCCGCCTCGGTGTACCAGATGCCCCAGGCATCGGCAAGGATTTCGCGCGGGTCGAAATCGGCGGGAATCGTGTAGGATCGGCCGGTCAGTTCGACGCGCTGGATACGCTCGATCTTGAACGTGCGCAGCGCCCCAGGCGGCTCGCGCCAGCCAATGGTGTGGGTCGTCTTGCCTACTGCATAAGGCTCGATGAAGTAGGGGGCAAAGTCGTACTCGAACACACGCCCGTCCTCCATCCGGTGCCAGACGCGGGCCACTTTGCCGTCCGACCAGGCGCGCGTCAGCGTTTCCAGCACGCTCAGGAAGACCGGGTCGTGGCGCCGGGCGGCGTCGTCCATCACGCCCGCCGAGGCCTTGAGGTGTTCTGCCACACGCGGGGCCAGTTTCTCCAGCGCCAGGCCCAACTTGCGCAGCGCGGCGGCGGCGTGGGGGTTCTGCTTATCGGCGTGCGTCGCCATCAGGCGGGCCGCCAGGTGGAGGGCCATCGCTTCGTGGAGCGTGAGACGCACGTTCATCAGGTAGTGGTCACGGTCAATCGCCAGCCGCCCATCGTCGGTCTCGTAGACGCAGAACCGATCCAGGTCGGGAAGATAACGGTTGATGGTGGATCGGTTTACACCGAGGCGGCGGGCCAGTTCGGCCTGCGTCAACCCTTCTGGGTGGGCCAATAGCAGCGCCTCGATCTGCAACAGCCGCTCGGCCTTGTTGGCTGCTCGTTCCATCTCGTCTCCTCTGTCGGCTGAATCCCCGCGCCCGCGAATAGGGATTCGCGGGCTGCGAATCCACCTGCAGCGCCGGAATCCCCATTCCGGCGCGTCCGTGTTGCGCCTGACGTTATTATACTACACCCGCTGCCCGAATTCCGCAACAAACCGGAGCGTCAGTCCGACCTGCTGCGCCGAAACAGGCTCAACAGCCCCCGCTCGTCCTCTATCAGGAGCGTCCCTTGCTCCTCCAGCGCCGGCAGGTCGCGCAGCACGGTTGAGCGCGGCACGCCCAACAATCGCGCCAGTTGGCTGGCGCGAAGGCCGGCGGGATATTCGGGAATCAACGCTTCGTACTTCCGCAAACGGGCCGGATTCGGTCTGCGTCCCATAAGACAACACCTCCCTCTCGGATGGATTTGCTTCCATCCTAGCAGGGAGGTGTTGCGGGTACAGCAACAAAGGTCCCTAATCCACCGCTGACCGCCAGCGCTCCAAGCCCACGTCCTGCCGCGCTTCGCCGAGGAAGCCCTGCGCGACCTCGAGCCGGTATTCGGCGTCTTGATGCCCGGTCACGTCGCTGCCTCCCATTCCAGCACCCAGTCGAAGCCAGGAAACTGCTGCCAACGCCAGATGGTCTCGCGTTGCACCCGCTCTCGACGCAATCCCTCCTTCTCGATCAATTGCCTTAGAGCGGTTAGCCGTTTGGCCGCGTACTGGTTGACGTCATACAACACAACGCCGTCGAGGGCAATGTCCAGGAACAGCGCGGGGAGACGGGCCTCGAACTCCTCCGGCGTTTTGGCCAGAAGCGATACCCGGCCACGCCAGTCCGGAGGCAACATAGCCTTGAGATGAAGATGGCGCTGGAAAGCCTTTTCGGGCAGCTGACGAGCAATGACCAGCAAATCCCAATCGCTGGATTCGTCAGCCTCACCCCGCGCCTGAGAGCCGAAGAGCACGACGGCGATCAAGTTATCACCCAGGCTCTGTCGAAGGGCGGCAACCGCTTCTGAAATTATCTCTTGGTTCATTCCGGCGTCCCTTGTCTATGCTGGTATACTACACCTACACGGCGAACTGTGCAACTTGACATTGTGAAGATAGTTACACCACCGGAATGGTAAACGTAAAAGTCGTCCCTCGCCCCAACTCACTTTCCACGGCGATCACGCCGCCTTGCAATTCCACCAGGCTCTTGACGATGCACAACCCCAGGCCGGTGCCGAGCGTCTCCTGCACTACCGGATGGTCTGAGCGGAAAAACTTGGTAAACAGATGGGCACAATCTTCGGGCGACATGCCGATGCCCGTATCGGACACGGCGCAGTATACGTAACTGCCGTCCACCCACGTCCGCACAGCGATACTTCCCCCCTCCGGGGTATACTTGCAGGCGTTACTGAGCAGATTGACCAGCACCTGCGTCGTCCGCGCCGCGTCCGCCCGGATCTGCGGGAGGTCAGCCGGCACCTCGACCGAGAGCCGCTGCGAGCGCGCCGCGATCTGCGGCCTGGTGGATTGCAGAGCGCGTTCTATCGCATCCCCCAGTGACGTCGGCCTGAGGTCCAGCCGCAGTTGTCCAGCCTCGATGCGCGAGATGTCCTGCAGGTCAGAGACCAGGATCTGCATGCGCTCGACGTTGCTATTGATGATCTGCGCAAACTCAACCTGCTGAGGCGTCAATTGCCCATCCACGCCCTTGATCAGCATATCCGCATAACCGCGGATAGAGGTCATCGGCGCGCGCAGTTCATGCGCGACGAGGGAGACAAACTCAGATTTGGCCTGATTAGCCTGTCGCACGGCCTCGTACAGGCGGCAGTTCTCGATGGCAATAGCAGCGTGATCGGCCAGACGGCTGGCGAACTGGGCGTGTTCGGGGCGGAACAGCAAGCTGCCGCTGCTGCGCAGATCCAACAGTCCCAGCAGGCGGTTCTCGCAACGGATGGGCACCAGGATGCGTAGCCGACCGATCACGAGCGGGCCGTGACTGCGCATCATCATCTGTACCACTTCTGGCTCTGGCGACCGAGGAGTGACGCCGTCTCCCCCCGCAGTCACCAGATGTACCGCTTTCCCATCGTCCAGGATGCACAGCACCCCCTCCCCGGCCCCTGTGGCCCGCAACGCCCACGAAAGGGTCAATTTCAGCACCCGCTCGAGATCCAGACTGGCATTCAATTCACGGTCAATCTGCTGGAGCGTCGTCAATTCCTCCACCCGCGCGGCCAACGCCTGATCAGTCACTGTATAGAGACGGGCGTTCTCAATAGCGACGGCAGCCTGGTTGGCGAATGCCACCAATATAGGCAGGTCTTCTTCGGTAAACACCCCCTCCTTGATCCGGTTATCCAGGTACAAGGCGCCGATTACCTTCCCGTGGACATGCAAGGGAACGCAGACGATGGAGCGCAGGTGGTAACCAATGACGCTTTCCTGCTCGGAGAAACGCGGGTCGAGTTGGGCATTGGTAGTCAGCACCGGTTGGGCTTTTTCCACCGCATCGCGCACCACCGTCTGGCTAAGTTCCAGGTCGAACAGAGCATTCCCTCCCTGCTCGAAATTGCGCGCCACGCGGATTTCCAGAGTGCCCTCCTCATTGTACAGGCCCAGGCAACCCCGCTCGGCTCCCGTGAGGTCAACGAGCAGATCAACGACCAGGTTCAGCGTTTCCGTCAGGTCGAGCGACGAGTTGAGTGCCTGGCTGGCCTCGTACAACGTCGCCAATTCCGCGCTTCGCGCCGCCCGCCCGGCCAACTCGACCGCCAATTGTTGCCATTCCTCGAGGCGCGCGAGGAGTTGCTCGGCCGGCAAAGTGCCCGAACGAGAAAGCGCCTGCTGTACCGCTTTCATACTGGACAGAAACACGTCCGCCGCACTGCCTTCCGCTTCGGCCTTGATGCGATCCGCCACAGTGATCTCTCCATAAAAATGGCTGTACACCGCACTGTTACAAGGATACCACAAACGGCCCCGACGAATGTTGCAATGGGGTTACGGTTTGGTTACGCACATCCGAACACCAAAAAGGGGGTGCTTCACGCACCCCCACTTGTTCAATCCGGCAACGCCGAAGCACAAGGCCCTGTGCTACTGGCTCAACGCGGCACGCACTTCATCGAGGCGGCCGGCAGAACCAAGCAACTCATTGCGGCTGGCAATGAACTGGGCGTACTCTTCCATAAAGACTTTGCCAATGGGCCGGAAATCGAATACCTCTGGCTTGTCGCGGAAGAATTCGCGATGCACGCGGGTCCACACGAGCCGTCCGTCGGTATCAATGTTGATCTTGCAGACGCCCAGTTTGGCCGCCGGCAGGTACTGGGCCGGGTCTACACCCTTCGCGCCTTTGAGTGCGCCGCCTGCAGCGTTGATGCGTGCAACTTCGTCCTGCGGCACCGATGAGGAGCCATGCATCACCAGCGGGAAGCCAGGGACGCGCTTTTGGATCTCCTCGAGAATCTCGAAATGGATCGCCTGGGAACCGGAGAATTTGTAGGCGCCGTGGCTGGTGCCAATCGCGCAGGCCAGGCTGTCACAACCGGTGCGTTGGATGAACTCAGCCGCCTGATCCGGATCGGTGAGATGCGCCTTTTCCTCCGACACGCTGACGTGTTCCTCGACGCCGCCCAACTGCCCCAGTTCGGCCTCGACGCTGATGCCCCTGGCATGCGCACGATCTACCACCCGCTTGGTCACTGCAATGTTCTCCTCGAACGGCAAATGACTGGCATCAATCATCACCGACGAGTAGAAGCCGGATTCGATACAATCGTAACAGGTCTCCTCATCGCCGTGATCCAGATGCACGGCAAAGATGGCCTCCGGAAAGATCTCCTCGGCTGCGCGAATCATGGCTTCCAGCATCTTCTTGTGGGTATAAGACCGCGCTCCTTTGGAGATCTGGATGATGAATGGCGCCTGCGACTGAATGTTGCCGCGAAACAGCCCCATGGTCTGCTCGGCGTTGTTGATGTTGTAGCCGCCGATCGCGTACTTGCCATAGGCCTGCTCGAACAACTGTTTGGTTGTGACGATCATTTCTGCCCCCTCACGAAGTTGAACGGCGGTATTCTACCACAAAACTGGCAGCAATCAAGGCCAAGATCGGCGTCAGAGACTCCTACCATAGTTTTCGGGCAACTGACTGTTCAGGCGGTGACCGGAAGTCACCCTGTTTGAGCCTGCGGCCAACGGTCGGCCTGCGCCGACCACTCACCGCCAGGTCTATGAGGAGTGTCGGCGCAGGCCGACACCCGACGCGAAGCACCCGAATCAGGCGGTGACTGGAAGTCACCCTGTTTGGGCCTGCGGCCAGTGGTCGGCCTTCGCCGACCACCTTTCCCGAAGGATGTCGGCGGAGGCCGACACCCGGCACGAAGTGCCCAGGGAGGGCGATTTCAATCGGCCTGAATAGTTACCCAAGCACTATGTCAGTACGGTTCCCACCACACGTAGATCGCGGCGCTGCCCCCATCCTCATAGTACTCGACCTTCACATCATAGTAACCGGTCGAAACCCAGTGCGTGCCGCAGAAGGAAGTGCCGGGGTTCGCGTGCCACTCATCCAGGACGAGCGTGCTTCCTACCCAGATACGCACACCGTCGTCGCTACGGGCGCAGAAGCGATAGTGGTCAGTATTCAGGTGCACTCTCTGCGTCCAGCGGGCCGAGAAACCATCCGCCCATACCTCAGGCGCGGGGCTGCCCGTCCCCCAGTCGAACCCGATCCAGGGATCGTAGCGCGTCAAGACCGGAGTCCCCGACAGCGTCTTGTTGTTGTAGAACTGGGCGAACCAGCCTGCCCCCGCCGGTGGAGGGGTCGCAGTCGGCATTGCCGCGAGTTCTCCTACTGGCTGCCACCAGACGTGGACGCGGGCTGCCTGGGTGCGATCATAGTACTCTACCTTTATCGTGTGGTTGCCGGCGGTCAACCCCTGATTGAAGGAGTACAGGCGCAGCGAACCATCAACCCAGCCATTGATGATACACACATCGTCCACGTAGAGGCGCACGCCATCGTCCACCTTGGCGTAGAAACGATAGACGCCCGCGGCGAAGGCAAAGGTGCCACTCCAACGCACGGAAAAGTTGTTGGTGGGCATACCACCCGCCGGCGGGCCATAGTCCCAATTGAAATTGATGGCTGCATCGGAGCGGGTGAGGTAGGGAGTGCCGCTCAGCGAGACGTTATCGAAATACTCGCCGTTCCATGGGCCGGGGAATGAAGCAGGCTCGGATAGCCGCGGCGCTGTAGTTGCAGGGGGCCGCGGCTGAACACCAGGGATGACGAGCCGCTGCCCGGCGTAGATGTAATTGACGTTGGTCAGGTTATTCGCCCGGGCAATGGCCGAGATACTCACGCCATAGCGCAGCGCAATGCGCGTCATGGTCTCCCCTCGCTGCACGACGTGGATGGTACCCCCTGTTGACGGCTGACCGCGATCAGTTGGGATGACAAGTCGCTGCCCGACGTAAATGCGGCTGGGGTTGACGATGCCGTTGGCAGCGGCAATGGCGTCCACACTCACCCCGTAGCGGCGGGCGATGCTATAGAGCGTATCGCCGGCCCGAACGACGTGGACAGTGCCTCCCTGCTCGTGTGGCGCTGCCAGGACCGGCAAGACGCCGATCACGAATACCAGCAACACGAGCAACGACACGATGCCGAACCACTTTTTCTGTTGCATTTTGCACCTCCCCAAGAATGGCTTTGCCAATGCGCTATTCAAAGACGGAGAAATAGTGCTCGAAGAACCTTTCCGGACTCACATCAAGGGCGACTTGGTGTTGTCCATCTCGCTCGTCTGGCATCCAGCGCGTCATCCCTAAGTGCTCGCTCGCCAGTTCCACCTCCACGGAACCCCTCTCGAAAGTGCAGATGCGATCATCAAAGACGGTCGCCGCTGCCAGGGGATCGTGAAAGGTAATCCAGTCCTCTTCTCGAAACCAGACCTCGGCAAAGTCGAGCACGGGCCTGAGCAAGTCGGCGCGGAAACGCTCTCGCACCTGAGATGCATCCATCCGCACCCGGCAGGTTACGTCCAAGCCGATAGAGCGATGAATGCACACGGGCGCCTGATATACAATCGCCGTCGCGTGTGGATCACACATCGCATTCCATTCCAGAGACCCAACTTCGAGCAGGCGATTGGTGAACACCCCGCACATCATTACCAGACTCTTGAGGAGGGCGGGAATCTCTGGATCCACGCGGAACAGGAGAGCCACGTTGGTCAACGGTCCGATGGTCAGCAAGACGACCTCGCCTGGGTGCTCACGGATCGTCTGCCGCA
>DAOUBA010000062.1:0-3187 GCA_034432855.1 Anaerolineae bacterium
GACCCCATGAGCAGATCGGCGAAGACGGTGCTTGCGTTTGGGTTCTACGTCACCGCCCTTGGCGTTGTCCTTGTTCTCAGCCCGAACACCCTGCTTGCGATCTTTGGGGTTCCCCCCACCACCGAAGTGTGGATTCGAGTTCTCGGAGTCATCGTGGGTGTGCTCGGCTGGTACTACGTTCAGGCCGCACGCAATGAGCTGGCCCCATTCTTTCGTGCCACGATCTGGGGCCGGGCCATCGTGTTCTTGATGTTCGGAGCCTTCGTCATGCTGGGCCTGGCTCCACCGGCGCTGCTTCTCTTCGGTGTAGTTGACCTGCTCGGCGCCCTGTGGACCGCCGCGGCGATGAAGCCCCGCAGAGAGGAGTGAGTCGTCCTTGATTGCGGCCGCCGCAGCCGGCAGCTTATGCGCGATCCGTTGGGCTGCAGCAGAGTCCGGCTGCTAGGAGAGGGTCTCCGCTAGGTCCTTCTTCGAGGCTCCAAGCGCCAGGTTGGAGCGGACAAGAAGATCGAACGAGACGTAAGGATCGCCTGCCTCGATCTTGGCTACACGCGACTGGCTGGAACCGAGGACCTTCGCCGCCTGGACCTGGGTAAGGCGCTTGCGAGTGCGGAGCTGCCGGGGATTGCGGCTGAGAGCCTTGCGCAGCTCACAGCATCTCGCCCCGCAGCCAAACTTGCGGTGCTCCTGGATGAACCAGAACGTGCCGCGCTGGTCACCCTCACGAAGGGTGCCACGCTGCTGGCCTTGGACGGGCGCCTACATAAGCGAGGCTTGCGTAAGACGTGCAACTTGCTCCATACTAAAGGCTGCCTTTAACATCGAGCCTTGGCGCGCGTCCAGTTGAAGGTTGCATGTCCATGGCAGAATTAGGCCACACGTCCGCTGACGAGGCCCGGGGCGGCCGGTACTTGCTCCAGCCCTCGGGATACCGCGCTTCCATACCGGCACCGCTTCCTCCCGAACCGCCGGTCCGGATGGAAGGCGAACTCCAGGTGCTCCTCGCACAAGCTAACCTCGCGCTTGGCCGTCTGGACGGGGCGATCCAGACCCTGCCCAACCCCGATCCGTTCGTATTCATGTACGTGCGCAAGGAGGCCGTCCTCTCCAGCCAGATCGAGGGCACGCAGAGCTCGCTCCAGGATCTCCTTGCGGCGGAAGCGAAGATCCTGGGGCCCAACCGGGGATCGGGCGACGTGGACGAGGTGGTCAACTACGTCCGCGCCATGAACCACGGTCTCGCGCTGCTCTCCAATTTGCCGGTCTCGGTGCGTCTTGTCCGCGAGATCCACCGCGTTCTCCTCCACGGCGTGAGGGGATCGAGTCTCGAGCCGGGCGAGCTGCGCCGCAGCCAAAACTGGATCGGTCCTGGCGGCTGCACGCTGGCTGAAGCCACCTTCGTGCCCCCACCGCCCGACGAAGTGCCCGCTGCGCTCGCCGGTCTCGAGCGCTTCCTGCATGGAGATCCGCCTCTGCCGCTCCTCATCACCATCGGCCTCGCCCATGCGCAGTTCGAGACGATCCACCCGTTCCTCGACGGCAACGGCCGGGTCGGGCGGCTGCTCATCACGTTCCTGTTGTGCGAACGCCGTGTGCTGCAGAAGCCCGTGCTCTACCTCTCGCACTACTTCATGCGTCATCGGCAAGCGTACTACGATCGGCTGCAGGCGGTGCGCGATGCGGGCGACTGGGAAGGCTGGCTCGCCTTCTTCCTGCGTGGCGTGGCCGATGTGAGCGCCCAGGCCACGGACACCGCTAGGCGCATCCTCGCGTTACGCGAAGCGCACCGTGCCGGCATAACTGAGCACCTCGGTCGCGCGGCGGGCAACGGTCACAAGGTGCTGGAGCGGCTCTACGAACGTCCCATCCTGTCGGTCAGCGAGGTCAAGGAGCTCACGGGCACCACGTACCCGGCGGCAAACCAACTCGTGCAACGATTCGTAGAACAACGAATCCTCACGGAGATCACTGGCCGGTCCCGGCATCGCCGATTCCGCTACGACGCTTACGTCCGTTTGTTCTCGGACGACGAGCGCGAGGAGGCCGGCGACGGGTCGTAGTGAGGGCCGCCGCACTTCCATGGCGGCCCGAAAGGCGCAGGAACGCGGGCTCTTTTCGAGGCGATCCGACTTGGTGCCCGGACTCTCGACTGCCATGATATATTCCTGGTAGACCTGTACGTGCAGGCGGGATTCGTGGAGACGGGGAGGATGCGGTTCAACCCGGAGTACGCCTCGCCCCGGTGGAACTACGATAAGAACGGTAAACCCGATATCGTATTCATGGCATGGAAAGGGTGGCCTGACGGTGATGAGCAAGCGGCAAAGCGACGAGCACTTGATAAACTCCAGTGGCGGCGACACACTCGGAGCAGGCGTTACTACGACGACTGGGACCAGGCCAAAGCGGACTCCCGAAGAGCAGCAACTCCTCGACGATCTCGCGAGACTGTGGGGGCGGCCGTTGACGGTGCAAGAGGAAAACCTTGCGATTACCCAGGCGGAGATGATAGGCGATTTGTAGCCCTGCCCCGCACAGAAGTCCTCCACGAGGGCCGTTGGGTCACGCTCGACCACGGCCCCGTGTGTTTGCCCGGCGACCCGCCCGAGGGGCAGGAACCATGCGAACCGCACCTCCAGGGTCCGCGCCGCTCGAAGGCCGAGCAGGCAATCCGTGACCGCGTGGGGGCGAAGACATGGGTTCAAGCGGCCGGAGAGTCCAAACGGGCCGTGCAGCGCATGATGAAGCAGTTCGTCGAAGCCATTGATTCACTGTCCCCCCAAGCACGCGAAGTCCTGGCCGACGACGATCTGGTCCAAGTCATTCGCGTCCGCCCATCCCCTCTCAGGGGAAATGACAGCATCATGAGATGCAATCACGCACCCCGCAAGGAGGATAGTCATGCCATTGATGACCAGGGACGGCTACATCGAAAGCCTCAGGAAGATGAAGAAGCGCGTCTTCATCATGGGCCAGGAGGTCGCTAGCCCAGTAGACCACCCGCTGGCGCGGCCGTCGCTCAACGCGTGCGCGATGACCTACGAGCTGGCCCAGGATCCCGAGCACGCCGACCTGATGCTGGCCATCTCAAACCTGTCGGGCCAGACGGTCAACCGGTTCACGCACCTCCACCAGAGTGCGGCAGACCTGGTGGCCAAGGTCAAGATGCAGCGCCTGCTCGGTCAGA
>DAOUBA010000063.1:0-11193 GCA_034432855.1 Anaerolineae bacterium
GCAGATGCACGCAGAAAAACGCAGATTTTCTTGGGTTTTCGGCGCGAACCAACACGAATTCGGACAAATCAGCGTCAATCTGCGGTCAATCTGCGTCATCTGTGTTCAGATGTCGGGTAGTGAAACGAAAAGGGGCTATTGTCATACACACAGCCCCTTTTCTTCGTCACAGATAGCTACTCAGATTACGGCAGGCGGAGTTCCTGACCAACATAGATCAGATTGGGGTCACTGATCTTGTCCTTGTTGAGCTCAAAGATCTCTGGCCAGCGGGCAGCGTCGCCGAGCATTTCCTTGGCGATCTTGCTCAGGCTATCGCCCGATTTGACCACATAGACTTTGGGCGCAGCCTTGACCTCGGCAGCGCGCTGCTTGGCCGCCTCTATCGCGGCCAAGACCTCCGGAGGCGGCCCTGACATGCTGACGACCGGTCCGGCCTTGGCCGCCGGAGCGCCGGCCTTAGCCTTCCCTCCGACCGGCTTCGCGGGAGGTCTCGGGACAGATGAAGGGACCCTGTCAATCGGCGGAGTCACAGCCTGGGCCTTCCCTCCGGTCGGCTTTGCGGCAGGAGTCCCCTTGGCCGGCGGAGTCACGACCTTACCCTTCCCCGCGGGCTGCTCCGCGGCAGGCGGCCTCTGGAACGGCTTGGCCGGCTTGGGGGCCTTCTTGGCCGGCGTACCGGCTTTTCCCCCCTCCCTGGTGACAGGACTTGACGAGTAATATCTCTTTGCCATCGCTTGTTCCTCCTAAGGTTGTCTAGTATGGTTGGGACCGGGTCCTTGTCGATCCCTGATCGCGCCATCACTGGCCGAGTAGCGCCCGGAGCAATCCCTGAACGATCAGTCCGCCAGAAGCGGTGCGGGCCGTGCCGGCCTGGAGCGGGTTCCATTGCCCTCCGGCCAGAGCAGCCATGACAGCCTGGCCCGCAGCCACGGTCGTATCCGCGCCAGCCTGCTTGGCCTGCAAGAAGGCCAGCCCGGCCGGCAACAACGTGGTCAGAACATCGCCCACGTCCACTCCAGCCTCCTGTGGCTGCTGCTGCGGAGGCGGCTGCACTCCAAGGAGCTGACCCAGGAGGTCTCCGCCGGCCTGTTGCTGCTGTTGCGCCTGCATCCCAACCAGGAGTTGCTCCAGGACGCTTCCGCCGGCTTGCTGCTGCTGCGGGTGGCCCTGAGCAGGGACGGTGCCCAGGAACGCCTGCAGCAGAGGCGCGACGTCCTCAGGCGATAGGGAAGAGCGACCCTGGAACTGGTTGGCGGCCTGCTGCAACCCGTTGGCATAGTACTGACTGCTGCCGCCAACGCCTTGCGACTGGAGCACCTGGCTGGCATACTGCAGCGCTTGGGCAGGCGGCTGCGAGCCTCTGCTCTGGAGCGCCTGTGTGATCAAGCGCATATTCGCCACCATGTTGTCGCCATGGTTGCCATTGTGCCCGTCCAGGTCGTTCAGGTCTTGACGTTTGGCCGTGAGGAGCTGGAGGGCATTTTCGAACAGGCTGCCCAGATCAATTCCTTTGGACCGGGGCTGGGACTTCTGGGATTGCGGGGATGGGGACTTGCCGGATTTGGACTTAACCTTGGTAGATATGGTTTTGGACTTGGATTTTGCCATTATTTCCTCCTTCAGCGCCTATAACGCGCATACCGATCACGCTATCTGTATTGCCTGCGTGATGACCAGAGAGTGCAAAACTCTGGTAGACCTCGTCCCCTTGATGTTAGTATAGTACAAGCCTTGCAATTGTCAAATCCAAGAGACTGCGCCTGTCAGTCCTCCACCACCGCTCCTGGCGTAGGGCTGTAATCCACGTAGAAATCGCGGGCGCAGTCGTTGCGGTCGGTGTCCGGCGGCCAGCGTCGCAGCGAGGCCTCGGACGGGAACGTCGTCGGGCAAGCGGTGAAGGGGAGCACGCCTGCGCGGGGCGCTCCGCTTGCGCGGACTCCCTTGTCCAATCGAGCGGCGCAAACGGCGCAACGTCGGGCGAGACACCGTGATCCCGTGTTCCTGCGCCAACTTCGCTGAACAATAACACAAATCAACACCCCCCCTTGTCTCCTCGCTCCCTTCGTGGTACACTCTATCGTCGTGAACAAGAATCCCGAAACACTCCCTCCGCACTACACGTGGAACTTTACCGTCTTCCTGGTGGATTACGTCTGTTTCGGTATCGCCTTCACGCTGGTCAGTCTCACCAGCGTGCTGCCGGCGTTCGTGCGCCAATTGACCCCCTCGGCGCCGGTGATCGGATTGGTCAACACCGTCTTTACCGGCGGCTGGTTGCTCCCACAACTGGCGGCGGCCCGCTTGATCAACGACAAGCCGCGCAAGAAACCCTACTTGCTCGCCGGGCTCAGTGGGCGGCTCGTGTTCTGGGTGATCGCGCTGGCGCTACTGGCTGGATTGTCCCGCTACCCGGCGGCGATGCTGCTCCTGTTCTTCATCTGTCTGGGGCTGTGGGCCGCTACCGATGGCTTTGCCAGCGTGGCCTGGTTCGACATCGTGGCACGGGCCATCCCGCTCAAGCGACGCGGACGCCTGATCGGCACAGGGCAAATCATCAGCGGACTGGCCGGCATTGGCGCAGGCGCGCTGGTGGGTCTGATCCTGAAGCATCACGCCTTCCCCGATAGCTATACGCTGATCTTTGCACTGGCCGGCCTCGTGATCACCCCTTCGACCGTCGCGCTCGCGTTGATCCGGGAACCGCCGCCCGACAACGTGGCGCGGCAAACGACCGGTCAAGTCAAAGTCAGATGGCTGGCGCCCCTGGTCGCCGACCGGACTTTTCGCCGCCTGGTCCTCTGTCGCTTGCTGATCGGCATGATCGGCCTGGCCTCCCCATTCTACGTAGTGCACGCCGCCGATGTGCTGCGCCTGCCACAGTCCACCATCGGCGTCTTTGTGGTCGCACAGATGGCGGCAGGGGTCGTCGCCAGCGCCGTGTTGGGGCCGATCAGCGAGCGTTGGGGCCCGCGCTACGTGATCAATGTTGGAAGCGCGATCGCCGCCGCCGGGCCGCTCTTCGCCCTGGCTGCCCACCTGGCCGGCGGCGGCCTGCTGGCGCGCACCTACCCGTTCGTCTACGTGACACTGGGGGTTATCAATAACGCCGGGATGCTGGGGTTCTTCAACTATCTGATGGAGATCGCGCCGGGGGAGATGCGTCCCACCTACATCGGTCTGAGCAACACCATTGTGGGAACACTGACGCTGGCACCCATCGTGGGCGGATGGCTGCTGGAAGCGACCTCGTACGCCGTACTCTTCGGCGTGGCCGCAGCACTGGTGGCGGCCGGCTTTGTACTCTCGTTGGGCCTCCGATCCTCCGAGTAGGGATGAGAGAACTGCCGTGAACGAATCCCCCAGAGATCGGGTATGGGTGCGCGCAGCACTGCTGGGGACGCTGGTGATCGCTGCTGCCGGGGCGCTGTGGATCTGGCGCGAGCCGCTGTGGGCCGTCCTGGGCAACCAAGCTCGCATCCAGGACTGGGTGGAGAGGTTCGGCCCGTGGGGGCCGCTGGTCAACATCGCACTCAACATCGCGCAGGTGCTGCTGGCACCGCTGCCCGGCCAGTTCATCGGCATGGCGAACGGCTACTTGTACGGGGTCTGGCTCGGCACGCTCTATAGTATGGTAGGGCTGGTGGTGGGGACAACCCTGGCGATAGGACTGGCCCGCTGGTTCGGACGGCCACTGGTTGAACGTCTGGTGGATGCGCAGAGGTTGGCCCGCTGGGATCGCCTTGCTGACCGCAGAGGGCCGCTGTTCTTCTTCCTCGTCTTCCTGTTCCCCTTTCTGCCCGACGACCTCGTCTGTTTCCTGATCGGCCTCAGCTCACTCTCGATCCCGCGCATGGTCGTGCTGGCCGCACTGGGGCGGCTGCCAGGCGTGTTCGCGTCTTGCTGGGTAGGGGCGCACGCGGCCAGATTGGCGTGGTGGGCCTGGCTTGTTCTGGGTAGTGGCGCGGCGGCGCTGGCGTGGCTCTCCTGGCGCCACCAGGCACGGCTGGAAACCGCGACGCTGAACCTGATTCACAGATTGACGGCGAACAGACGCTGATCGTGCCGCGCGGACCCCGGCGCTGTGCGGACCAGAAGGTCGCGCCAGGCCGGCGGCCGTCCCCGCACCCGCCGGATTGTGATCCGGTGCGCAAGAATCCGTCAACGCTAGCGCGCAGCGGTGGATGTGGTATAATTTTGGGCAAGGCAGATTGGCAATCTGCCTTATAGAGATCGGCAGATGAAGAGGAGATTCAGCCTTAGACATCCCATCTGTTGCGCGTTCGTGACCGCGGCGTTGCTGGCAGCCTGTGGCAAAGTCGTCACCCCGCAACCGACGGCAACGGTGCCATCGCCCACTCACACGGCGACCCCCACTTCCCGGGTGCGCCTGACGGCCACGGCGCCCCTGCTCCCCCCGGCCGATACGGCAACGCCGACCGTGAGTCCCACACCGGTTATCCACGTCGTCCAGGAGGGAGAGACGCTCTTGGGGATCGCTCTGGATTATGGCGTGAGCCTTCAGACACTTCAGGCCATCAACGGCATCGAAGACCCGCGCTTTCTGCGGCCTGGGCAAAGGCTGGTCATCCCCATCGGGCAAGAGACGACCGGCCCGGCGCCTGGATCCAGCCTGCTGCTCCCCACACCCACGCCGATGCCCTTCGGGTTGCGCGGCATTGCCCTCTACGAGACGCCCGTCGGCAGCCTGTGGTGTCTGGGCGAGGTCATCAACACCACCAACGTCCCACTTACCAACGTGCGGGTGCGCCTGACGCTTTACGACGCAGCCGGTCAACCGCTGGCGGAGGCCGAAGCCGATGCCGCTGCCGGCCTGATCCCACCAGGGGAACGTGCGCCGTTTGCCTTCCTGTTCACTGGTCCCCCGGTCGGTTGGGCAGGTTATCAAGTGACGATCGTGCGCGGCGAGGCCGCAGGGGCGCTTGCCGATCTCTACGTTCCGATTGCCGTGAGCGAGGTGACCGGGCAGCCCGCCGGCCCGCAGTTCCAGGTGAGCGGGATGGCGCAGAACGCCAGCGCCGATCGGGCAGCCGGCAGCCTCACTGTCATTGTCACGACCTACGATGCCCAGGGCCTGGTGAGCGGCTTCCGGCAAGCGGGGTTGCCGCTCACAGGGAATCTGGGGCCTGGGGTTAAAGTCCCGTTCAACCTGCTGCTCAGTTTCCACGGCGATACCCCGGCCGACTTTCGTGTCGTCGCGCTAGGGCGACTCCCAACGCGATAGATTCGTCGAGAGAGGGCTTTTGTGCTATATCGCATCCTGCGCCCCATCGTCCGTATCCTGCTCAACCTGCTCGCCCGCATCGAGTACGTCGGCCTGGAGAACTTTCCTGCCCCGCCGTATATCCTGGTGACCAACCACCTGGCCGTCTTTGACATCCCTTTGCTGATGGTTGCCTGCCCGCATCCGGTCCACCCGCTGGTCGCCGACAAGCACAAGCGTAACCCCGTGTATGCCGGGCTGATTTCGATTGCGCGCCCGGTGTGGGTGAAACGAGGCGAGGTAGATCGTCAGGCGTTGCGGGGATCGCTCGCGGTATTGGAACAGGGGGGCGTGTTGGGGATCGCGCCGGAGGGCACCCGCGCCCGCGGGATCTACGCTCTCCAGAAAGGAAAGGCCGGCGTAGCCTACCTGGCCGCGCGCGCCGACGGGCTGATCGTGCCGGTGGGGCTGAGCGGTAGCGAGCAGATCAAGCGCAGCATCCCGCGCCTGCGCCGCGCCCGCGTGCGGGTAGTCGTCGGCCAACCCTTTCGCCTGCCCGAAAGCGGGCGCATCCGCGGCGAGAAACTGGACGAGTACACCGACTGGATTATGCGCCGCCTCGCCGAGTTGCTGCCGGAAGAGTACCGCGGCGTATACGCCTGAAGCAGTGGGTAGCCACTGCAATTCCCTGTACTTTGCCCTCACCCTGTAACCAGCCCGTAACGCGGCTGTAACGCCAATCTAGCCAAAGTCCGCTACAATAGTAGCGGTTGAAATAACGGCCCCACTGCAGTAAGTCATCGAGGCAGTTGATGAGAGGGAGGGGGTGCGTCTTATGGCTGCGACGATCGCCCTAGGCAGCCAAAAAGGTGGCGTAGCCAAAACTACCACGTGCCTTTCACTGGGAGCCTGCCTGGCCGAGATGGGGCGGACCGCCTTGCTGATCGACCTGGACCCACAGGCTCACCTCACCATGTCACTGGGGTTCAAGCCGGACATGGTGCGCCATACCATAGAGGATGTCCTCTTGGAAGGCACCTCACCAGTGAGCGTCAGCCGTGAGAGCGCGCTATCCGGCCTGGACATCATCCCCGCCAACTCCAGACTGGCGCTTGCCGAAAAAGTCCTCTACAGGCAAAAGGGCTACGAGTTCCATCTGAAGAACATGCTGAACGCGATGGGGGAGGATTTCTACGACGTCGTCCTGATTGACTGCCCACCCTCGTTCGGAGCACTAACCCTCAACGCTTTGACCGCCGCCGATCTACTCATCATCCCTACGCCGTGTGAGTACTACGCAGCGCATTCGTTACGTTACATTCTGGAATTGGCCGGGATGGTACGAGAAAGGACCAATCCGCAACTGGTCTATCGGCTGCTGGTGACGATGTACGACCGGCGTAACAGAATCTCCCAAGTCATACTCGCACAGATGCAACGAGGGCTGAAGAACGTCCTCCTTAATACCATTATCGAAGTGGACACCAGACTGAGGGAGAGTCCAGTATTTGGCCAGCCGATCACCGTCTACGCGCCGGATACCCGTAGTGCGCAACAATACCGCGCCCTCGTCCAGGAGTTGATGAATGGCCGACACAAAACTCAGCAGCCAAATCCAGAGCCTGTTCTCTGAACTGGAAGATTCCATCAGCGCTGCAGAAGGGAGACCGGTGCTCCTATCCATGGAGGACACCGTGGAGCGCAAGTCGGCCCGGCAGATCGTTGCTGGCCTCCTGACAGAGGATGCCCCTGGCGCTCCCCAGGCAGGGAAATCGAGGAACAGACTGGCATCTCATCGAGCTGCTCCCGACACAGAAAGCACCGAGCCAGTGGAAATATTCTCCGGTTATACCGGGTTGGAGACGCGCTCACAGAAACGTCCGCGCGGCACGCTATTACAGCGGATCTGGCAGCACATATTTCCCTCCCCGGCGGCTTCTCAGACACACCAGGGAAAATGGCAGACAACCAGGAGAGCGATCGCAATGGTGATCCTTTTCCTGCTGGGGGTGTGCATCGGGTGGCTCGGCGCGCCCCTGGTGCGGTTAAAGCCGCTGGCGGTGGCGGCATGGGTAATTTCGTCTCCCACTCCTGCATATGGGCCGGTAGAGGTCGAGACAGCGGCACATCCAATGACAACAGCCCTTACCGTGTCTCCTGCTGCCACCCGCACACCATCGCCGACCCTTGCCCTATCTCCAACCGCTGTCCCGTCACCCACGGCAGGTCCGACCCTGACCCCCACTCCTGCGTCCATCGGCGTGGTCGTGCCAGCGCCTTTTCCCACTCTGAGCCCACGCGAATATGCCTCGGCAGCCGCTGCGATATCCAATGCACTGTCCATACCCACTCCGGTCCAGCCCGTACCGGTGGCCGAGGAGGCTATCAACATCGTCGTCTTGGGCAGCGACCGGCGCCCAGACTGGTCTTCCTGGCGCACCGACGCTATCCATGTGGTATCCATACAGCCCAGTCAGGGCATTGTTTCCGTGCTCTCTATCCCGCGCGATCTCTATGTGTACATTCCCACCTTCGGGATGAGTCGGATTAACTTTGCCGACTACTACGGGGAAGCATACAACTATGAGGGAGGAGGTCCTGCACTGGTCCGGGACACTCTACTTTACAACCTGGGGATCCGGATGGACCGCTACGTCCGCACCAACTTTGACGGACTGATCGGCATTGTGGACACGTTGGGCGGCGTGGATATCCCGGTACACTGCCGTCTGAGCGATTACTGGCCGTACCCCGACGCAAACGGAGAATACCCGATCCTGACGATAGAACCGGGCGTGCACCACATGGACGGAGAGACTGCCCTCTGGTACACCCGCTCGCGCAAGACCACGAGCGTCTTTTCGCGGGAGAGGCGGCAACAGCAAGTGCTCCAGGCCATCTGGCGAAAGATACGGAGTACGCGGACGCTTTCCCAGATTCCGTCCCTGTGGGAGCAAGGGCAACAGTTCGTGACAACGGACATCGGGCTCGGAGAACTCGTGGCGCTGGCTCCGCTGGCTTTCAACCTGCAAGATCACAGCGTGCGCTTCTACAATATCGGCCCCGACCAGGTGATGCCATGGACGACTCCGCACGGCGGGGCCGTTTTCCTGCCGCGCTGGGAAAATATCGAGCCCATCCTTGCCGAGATGATGGCTCCCGCCTCCGAGGCGCGCCTGGACCGCACCTACAGTGTGGTCGAGGTCTGGAATGGCACCTTGAACCAGAACTGGGGTCTGCTGGCCGCCGATCGCGTGTATCGCGCCGGTTTCCCGGTGGTGATCGGCCAACCAGACCGGCGCAACTACCCCCAAACGCAGTTGATCGTCTACGCCCGGCAATCCAAGGGCACCGGCGTCGAGTATCTGCAGCAGATGTTCGGTCTTTCCGACAGCCAGGTGACCTACGACGCGAAGGAGGCGTCCGAATATGGCTTCCGCCTGATCATCGGCGCCGATTATCAGACCTGCGACCAGCCGTAGGGGTCTCTACGCGGGAATCAGCCGAAATCAGCGTCAGAGACGCCTTCTACCGCAGTCTCGTACTGAAAACTAGCCTCTCAGCATCCCCCGTCTGCCCCGCAGTATTAGCCCCAGTATCAGCAGGATCGCACCGGCCACGAGCCACATCGCGCTACCGCTCTGTGTTGTGGAGGTACCGGCACGAGGGAGAAGTACCACGGGCGTAGGGGTGACCGGATGCACCACGATCTGGGCGATCAGGTAGGGCCGTGTGAGGGGATCGTCGGCGGTGAAAGCACGTGCCAGGAGCAGATTGCCCGCCGCCTCAGGTCCGGCATCCGGGCTGGGCGCAGCAGCCAGAGCCAATCCATTGTCCGCCACTTCCCTGACCAGCCAGGCTCGCGCCAACGCGGTCACGTCCCAGGTTAGCCACGTTCCTGTCACCCGCCGTAGCGTCACCACAGGTGTGGCGGCTCCTGGAGGCGGCAAGGCAGGAGATGGTGAGGCGGTCGGCTGCGGAGTAGGCGTGGCCACTGGTGAAACGGGCGTACCCAACGGCGAGGAGGAAGGCGTGGCAGTGGGCACCACAAACGACGCAGTCTCAGGCCCGGCCAAAGAGTCAGAAGCAGCAGCAGGAGCAGCGGCCAGCAGGGGTTTTCGTCCTGCCGCAGCGGAAACCGTGAACGTGAAAGGCGTCGTGAGCGCGATAGGAGACGTGAGCAGCGTGGGCCAGCCGCGTGGGTCGTTACCCCACGCTCCCCCGCTCCACGGCTCAAGGGCGCGATACACGCCAAAGGTCGCCACACCTCCGCCGGCAGCGCTATCCACGTACACGTACAGCGTCGCCTGCAGGATCTCGCTGCCCGGTGGGAAAACATCGAGCGGGAAATGCAGGTATGTGCGCGCGCTCACGATCTCACCCATGGGAGCAGCGTAGACGCCGAAAGGAAACGCAGCGGACGATGTGGGTGCCCCCTGCAGTTGTCCGGAGATGACACCCGCGTTGCGATCCGGCCAGACTTGCAGCGCGCGCGTGTACAGTACCGCAGGCGCAGAGCTGGGTTCAGTGGGGAACTCGAACGTGGGTGTCGGCGTACTCGGGGCTGCCGGAGTGGCAGTTTGCGTTGGCTGGAGAGAGCCCTCGGTGACGGTAACCGACCCGCCCTGCGCCGCGACACCGATCTCATCCCCGTCATCGTCCTCTAGATGAATCCCATCCCAATCGAATATGGGGTTGAACGCGATGGTCGAAGTTCCGGGCATCTTGCCCCGAAAGGTGATGGTGAGCAGCACCCCGCTTCCGCTGACCGTGCCGTCAATCGCCTCCTGTTTGAACGCGATCTCCCCACTCTCGTTATTCACCTGACAATAAGTATACTCCCCATCCGATCTGAGGAATGTACCAGCCTGAACCTGTACGCCGCCCAAATACGGGTCGGCGTCTACGACCTCCAGCACAACCGGATCGAAGGTGAGATTCACTTCGGCGCTGTACAGATCGATGACATTCTCGATGCGGATGCTCAGCGACACGGTATCCCCCACACCTATCTGGGCGCTGGATGGGACGATGCGCACCAGCGTGCCTCCTTGCGCTCTGACGAACAGCGCCGGCCCAACAAGAGATACGAGCATCCCGGCCAGCATCAATGAAGAGGCAAAACCCATCTGGAGTCTACGTGAGCGTTCCATGTCAGGTCTCCTCTCTCTCCGGCGGCTGATCCAGCGGCGGCAACTCTTCCAGGCTGCGCAGCCCAAAGTGCTGCAGGAAGTCGAAGGTGGTTCCATAGAGAATGGGACGGCCTACCGTCGTCGCCCGTCCCACCTCCTCGATCAGCCCGACGCTCAGCAGGGTGCGCAGGGCGCTGTCCGAATTGACACCGCGAATCGCCTCAATCTCGGGGCGACTGACCGGCTGGCGGTAGGCGATGATGGAGAGCGTCTCTAACGCGGCGCGCGAGAGATGCGTGCGTGCTTCCAGGCCCAGGAAGCGCTCGACCGCAGGCGCGGCCTCCGGCGCGGTGACGAGTTGCACGCGGCTGCCGGCCCGCTGCAAGCGCAGGCCGCGCCCCGCGTAGGTTGCCTCCAGTTCGCCAAGCGCCTGCTCGACCTGCCCAGGCGTCGCCTCCAGCGCCTCCGCCAGGCGCGCCACGGAGACTGGGGAATCGGCCACGAAGAGCAGGCTTTCCACCAGCGCCATCATGCTAGGGATGCCGTCGCTTTTTGTTCCGTCCTCATCCATGCTATAATCCGAGAGAATCTGGGAACGGTTCGCTTTCGCCCTAAAATCGGTTTGCACTCTGGGCTGTCTTGGAAAATCGGCCGCCCGTGTCGTCCACCGCCTGGCGATAAATCACCAGGCTCAGAAGGCTCAAGCCCGCTAATGAACTTTAAGAATTAAATACCGTAACCAGGAGGGCCTCGGCGGGTTTGAACTGTGTAGGAGGTGACACATGCCGAATTCCTTGATCATTGAGCTCACCGAAGCGCAACGCGCAGAGCTGGAAG
>DAOUBA010000064.1:0-1634 GCA_034432855.1 Anaerolineae bacterium
GGCGGCACTACGATCAGCGCCGGTTTGCGCTCGCCGACGACGATGGTCATCATCTCGCCTCTGGTGGGGCTCTCGTCGCGATCGTCCACGAGCACGAATTTGGCACTGCCATGACTGATGAAGAACCAGTCCCACAATGCGGTGTGTTTGTGGAAGGCGCGGATCGTGCCACGCGCCATATTGCCTACCAGGTACACCTGGCCAAATTGATGTACCACGCAATGAGGCTCCGCGCCGCCGGTCTGGCGGGCGATTTCGATGAGATATCCGCGGTCGTCGTACCGCGCGGTGAGAGGGATAACCTGGACACCTTCGATCATATCGGCCTCCGCGATGGGGTTCTGGTGGGATGGGTCAGAATATGTGCCTCGCTACAGTGCGCGGGTCTTGTGCGGGTCGCAGCATGCCGAGGGTAGAGTTTCGACGTTACCGTCACAGAGCAAAGCAGGACGGCTTTTCTCGCCGTCCTGCTCTTTGGAGTTAAGCCCATCACGAGAC
Source organism: Anaerolineae bacterium (assembly GCA_034432855.1). Taxonomy (GTDB): domain Bacteria; phylum Chloroflexota; class Anaerolineae; order B4-G1; family B4-G1; genus DAOUBA01. Next base: position 499 of record DAOUBA010000064.1, read on the forward strand.
CACGAGGGCCTCCGCCTGTTCCCCGCGAAAGTCCAGGATACCGACCCCCGCTTCTTCAGCCATTGGGAGCACGTTCGGGTAGATGCGCAGGCCGAAGATATAGGGCAAATAAGGGCCCGTAACACCCGCTTGATTCAATCGCCGGAGGAAACGTGCGCTCTTGAAACGGCGGCTCCACCTTTCCACTTCCTTTTCCCGCACCCGTGCCTTGGCTTCCACCACGGCCCATAACTGCTCGCCGGCAGGATTTTCGACGGGTAGGGCCACGTCTATCTCACCGTCTATCTCTAGCGGACGCGCCGGCCCCAGGAGGCGATACCCCTTTTGCCGCAGCGCGTAGCGCAGCACTTCCTCCGCGTCCACCTCCAGGTCTGCGCCGATGATATTAGAGAGGTGTCCCACATGTCGGAACAATTCACCAAGCGCCTTTTCGGTGCGCGCCTGAGCCCGCGCCAGTTCCTCGACCCGCTTTTCGGTGCGCGCCTGGGCCTGCGCCAGTTCCTCGACAGCTGCCTCCAGACGGGTCAGCCGCTCCTCGGTGCGTGCCTGGGCCTGGGCCAATTTCTCGACGGCTGCCTCCAGACGGGTCAGCCGCTCCTCGGTGCGCGTCTGGGCCTGGGCCAGTTCGTGGATTGCCTCCCACACCCGTCCCTCCGCTTCGGAACGGCGTGGCATTTGCGCAGCTATCTCCTGCCAGAGATCCCGGCGCAGTTTCTCTACTTGTTCTTCGAACACCCGCTGCGCAACTTCTTCTATTTGGGACACCGGTATCATCATCTGGGCCATTTCACGCTCTCCTCTGGAGTGAACGTCCCCATCCGCGCTACCTGCATACTCACATTATACCTGGCACTATCGCAGATGTCAAAAGGGCTGTTTCGTTTGAGTTCGGCCACTTGCCGCTCTTGCTGCCCGGCAATCAATCGCCGGGCTAAATAGGACTGCGCCCTGGAACTCGCGCCCCTGGAGCCGGAGCCACGTTGCGCAGCCTGTAAAACCCATGGTGCTATGAAAGCGCAACTATGGGACCGGCGCCCGTGCCTGTTGACCGCCATGCACACTTCGGTTATACTACACCCGGAGGAACAGCCTGATGACCCTCGTCTATCTTGCAGTAGCATGGCTGGCGGGCATCG
>DAOUBA010000065.1:0-23883 GCA_034432855.1 Anaerolineae bacterium
GCAGATGCACGCAGAAAAACGCAGATTTTCTTGGGTTTTCGGCGCGAACCAACACGAATTCGGACAAATCAGCGTCAATCTGCGGTCAATCTGCGTCATCTGTGTTCAGATGTCGGGTAGTGAAAACTCGGCTAATGATTCCTCTGTGGTGGCGATGGCTACCGTCCCATCAATCCGCTTCACGAGGCCGGTGAGCACGTCCTTGGGGCCAACCTCGATAAAACACGTCACCCCTTGCGCGATCATCCAGCGCACCGACTCGCTCCAGCGCACCGGGGAGGTGAGTTGCCGGCCCAGTGCCTCGCGGATTTCGGCTCTAGGCAAACTCGAACACCGGCGTTTGAATGACTCGAACTGGTTGCCGCTCTCGCCATATGATGCGCTGCAAGCGCTCAACCGTTTCCGGTGAGAAAAACTGCTCGCCTGTCTCCAGATCCACCCGCGCCGGCACGTTCTCGATGATATAGAACTCGCCATCCTTGAACAGCGTATAGGTGACCCGTTGTTCTACCAGTCTCTCCTCCCTGGTCCCGGTCGCCATTTTACTTTCTCCTTGTTCTAAATTCCACCCATTCGGCAGGGTCTGGCTCGTAAACCGTGATGACTTTTATCAATGGACGTGACGGATAGCTACACTGAATGTGAAGCGGCCTGCCTGCTCGCGTGAAGCCGAGTACCAGACAACTCGGCCCATATTTGTCGTGCGGGTAGTCCTCAATGATTTCCCCGACTCTCATTGCTTCCCGTATCTCCTGGACAGCGATGTTGCGTAGGATGGACTGGTCTGTGGCATGCTTGGAGAACTCGAACTCATCGTGTGCGAACTTTTCCCGAATTTGCTCAATCACTCGCTCTGCCCCCGCGCCAGCGCGTCCGCTGTGGTCACCGCCTCCACTGTCCCGTCAATCCGTTTCACTAGACCGGTGAGCACGTCCTTGGGGCCAACCTCGATAAAGCGCGTTACTCCCTGCGCGATCATCCAGCGCACCGATTCGCTCCAGCGCACGGGGGAGGTGAGTTGCCGGCCCAGGGCTTCGCGGATTTCGTCTGGCTCCGTGAGCGGACCGGCGATGGCGTTCGCCACTAGCGGGATGGCCGGCCTTTGGAACGGTGTAGCATCGAGCGCCCGCCTGAACTCGGCGGCGGCCTCGGCCATCAGCGGCGAGTGGGCGGCGATGCTCACGGCCAGGGGGATCGCCCGCTTGGCGCCCCGCTCCTTCGCCAGCGCCATCGCCCGCTCCAGTGCGGCCTTTGCACCGGAGATGACCAGTTGGCCGGGGCAGTTGTCGTTGGCGACGCCCACGTACTCGCCGCTTTCCTGGCGCGCCACGGCGCAGACCTCCTCCAGGACACTGCGTTCCAACCCGATGATGGCGGCCATCCCGCCGGGGCTCTTTTCGCCGGCCTGTTTCATCAGCCGGCCGCGCTCGCTTACCAGCCGCAGGCCGTCCTCGAAGGCGAGCGCACCGGCGGCCACCAGCGCGCTAAACTCGCCCATGCTGTGCCCGGCGACGTAGGCGGGGTTCGCCTCGCTGCACTCTTCCAGCACGCGTAGCATAGCAATGCTAGCGACAAGAAGCGCCGGTTGGGTATTGACGGTATCGTTCAGTTCCTCGGCCGGGCCCTCGAAGCACAACCGCGAGAGGCCAAAGCCTGCGATGCTATCGGCACAATCGAATACCGCGCGGGCAGATGGGAAGCCGTCGTAGAGGTCCTTCCCCATCCCCACGTACTGCGAACCCTGGCCAGGGAACAGATAGGCATACATATTACGTTTTACGTATTACGTATTACGTTTTACGTTTCACTCTTCTATCTCGACCACCTGCTTGCCGCGGTAGGTGCCGCAGGCCAGGCAGACGTGGTGTGGTCGCACCGGCGCGCCGCACTGCGGGCAGGTATCCAATTGCGCGGCCTGCAGTTTCCAATGACTGCGGCGGTTCTTCCCGCGACTCTTCGATATTTTGCGCTTTGGTAGTGGTGGCACAAGTTCCTCCTCGTGTGAATATCGCAGCCGCTGAGGGCTGTGGAGGTGGTATTATAGAGGCGGGCGGGGAACCTGTCAAGGCGTCACGCTGCCTCCACCTCCTCTGATAGAGGTGCGGGTCTCCCGCCTCTCGCGCTCGGCCTGGATGGTGCGGATGCCATTTTCGATCACTGTCAACGCCTTTCTCATCTCCTGCTCCAGTTGGCAGAGCACCTCGAAAGCATAATCGTCGGCGCCGGCACGGACCTTTTCCGCTTCGCGCTCGGCCTGCTCGCGGATGACAGCGGCGCGCTGCTCGGCGGCCCTGGCGATGGTGTGCTCGGCAGTGAGTTGGGCGGCCTCGCTGCGCGCCAGTTCCACGATGCGCTGCGCCTCCTCATTGGCCTGGGCGATGGTGCGCTCTTTCTCACGGATGATGCGCTCGGCGCGGCGCACTTCGTCGGGAATCGAGATGCGCATCTGGTCTATGAGCGGCCAGATGCGACGCTCGTCCACGAAGCGCACGTTGCCGAGGTGCCGGCTGGCCTTGACGACTTCCTCCAGGCGGTCTACCAGGTACAGGATGTCCATAACGGCCTCCATCTATCCAGGCGGACAACCAGTTTGTCTACGACGTCTCTGAGCCATATTATACCCTCAATTCACATGCCGTCCACCCCTGCATGGACCCCGACTTTTCCGTTCAATCTCGCAGCGAGATGAGAGGCACCGGTTCGTGGTTCTTTTCCCGCTCCTGCCGTTTGGCGGCCAGCGCAGCCACGACGTGCGGCGGGACCATCGCGCTCACGTCGCCGCCCAGCAACGCGATCTCTTTTACGATGCTCGAACTCAGGAAGGCATGCTCCTGGCGCGTGATCAGGCAGATGAATTCAATCTCCGGCGCAAGTTGCCGGTTGGTGAGCGCCATCTGGTACTCCAATTCAAAGTCGTAGGTGACCCGCAACCCGCGCACGATGGCCTGTGCCCCGACCTGACGGGCGAACTCGACTGTCAGGCTGCTGTAGGCTGCCACGCGCACATTGGGCAGATCGGTCAGCGCCTCACGCGCCAACTGCACCCGCTCCTCGGCGTTGAACAGGAGACTCTTCGAGGGCCGGTCATATACGGCGACCACCAACTGGTCAAAGATGCGGGCCGCGCGGACCGCGATGTCCAGATGCCCAAAGTGGATCGGATCGAACGTACCGGGATAGATAGCGATACGGGTCAACTGACTTCTCCTTCCCCTTTCCAGAACTGGGCTACCCGCCGCGCAAGCAGCCGGTGATTGGGATGGGCCAGTTCCGGGTCGGTCTCGAAAAAGCGGCGCGCCGCCTCGCGGGCTGCCTCGATCATTCTGATGTCGGTGACGCTGGCTAACCTGAGGTCTGGGAAACCCGACTGCCGCGAGCCGAGGAATTCGCCGGGGCCGCGCATCTCCAGGTCCTTTTGCGCCAGCACAAAGCCATCGTTGGTGGCCTCGACTGCCATCAACCGCTCCTGCGCTTCGGGAGAGGCGGAATCGGAGACGAGCAGGCAGTAGGAATCGTGCTCGCCGCGCCCCACCCGGCCACGGAACTGGTGCAGTTGTGCCAGCCCGAACCGGTCGGCGCCCTCGATCAGCATCACCGTGGCGTTGGGCACGTCTATCCCCACCTCGACGACGGAGGTGGCGACCAGGATGTCGAGTTCCCCGCGCGCGAACCGCGCCATCACCGTCTCTTTCTCGTCGCTCTTCAAGCGCCCGTGCAGAAGCCCCAGCCTCAGGTCTGGGAAGATGAATTTCTGGAGGCGCTCGTATTCTTCGACAGCAGCCTTGGCCTCGATCTTGTCCGATTCCTCGACCAGCGGGCAGATGATGAACACCTGGCGGCCCTTGGCGACCTGGGCGCGCACGAAGCGGTAGGCCCGCTCCCGCTCGGTGGGCAGGATCAGGCGGGTGACGACCGGCTTACGCCCCGGCGGCATCTCGTCGAGGATCGAGACGTCGAGGTGCCCCCAGATCGTGAGTTCCAGCGAGCGCGGGATCGGCGTCGCAGTCATCACCAGCAGATGCGGGTTGTAGCCCTTCTGGCGCAGCGCCGCGCGTTGTTCGACGCCGAAGCGATGCTGTTCGTCAATCACCACTAAGGCCAGGTCCCTGAACTGCACCCCTTCCTGGATCAGCGCGTGGGTGCCGACGACGACGTTCACGCTGCCGTCGGCCAGGCCTGCGTAGACGGCCTCGCGCTCCGCCCCGGTGACGCTGCCCGTGAGCAGACGGACGTTGGGCTGAATGGGGCGTTCAAGTGAACGGCCCATCTCTGCCAGCAGGCGGCTGATGGTCTGGTAGTGCTGCTCGGCGAGGATCTCGGTGGGGGCCATCAGCGCCGCCTGAGCACCGGCAGCCACAGTCAGCGCCATCGCCAGGGCGGCCACAACCGTCTTGCCGGAGCCGACGTCGCCCTGCAAGAGCCGGTTCATCGGCATAGGGGCGCGCAGGTCGGCGACGATCTGCTGCAGGGCACGCTGCTGGGCGGCAGTGAGCGCATAAGGTAGGCTGCGGACGAAGCCGGCGAGCGTGGCGTCGTCCACCGGCACGGGGTGGCCCGGCTCGGCCTGCCAGCGGCGGCGTTGGCGCAAGAGGCCAATCTGCAGGACAAACAACTCGTCGAAGGCCAGCCGGTAACGGGCACGCTCTAGCGACTTGTGGCTATCGGGAAAGTGCATCTGAGCGATGGCCGTCTCCAGGTCGAGCAGATTCGCTTCCTTGCGCACCGAGGCGGGCAGATGGTCGGGCAGTCGCCTGGACCAGTAGTCTACGGTGCGTTTCATCAGGCGGCGGAGCCAGCGGGCGCCGATCCCTTCGGTGAGCGGATAGACCGGGACGAGGCGGCCGGTATGCAGCAGTTCTTCGTCGAGATGTTCCCATTCCGGCGAGTTGAAACACAGCCGGCCCTGGTATTCGTCTACTTTGCCGCTGAGGACGATCTGCTGGCCGCGCTTGATGCGTTCGGCCAGATAGGGCTGGTTGAACCAGGTGGCCTCGACGAAACCGCTGTCATCGGAGAGGGTGGCCTTGAACAGGGTGCCCCCACCCCGGGTCTGACGTGCGCCGGCATCCCATACCCGGGCGATGATGGTGGTTTGCTCGCCGTACTCGAGACGGTTGATGGGCTTGAGTTGCGAATAGTCGTCGTGGCGACGTGGGAAGAAGTAGAGCATGTCACGGATGGTGTGGATGCCCAGTTTGGCCAGCCGCGCGGCCTGCCGAGGCCCCACGCCCTGGAGCACAGTGATCGGAGAGTCGAGGCCGGTCTTTTCCGCAGTCTGGGGGACGGGAGGAGGGGGAAGAGGCCGGGAAACAGGTGCAGGTTCGGCGGGCGCGGGCGTGACGGGCAGCACAGGCGGGAGGGTGGCTTGGGGCTTGGGAGCACGAGCGGGAGCATCCTTGAGCAACCCCAGGAGTTCGGTCACGGCCTCACGGCGGGCAGCTGCATCGGGAAGGGCGCTGTAGGTGCGCAGCCGCTCGGCGATGGCCTGCACCCAACCGGCAGCTTCCGGCCCGTAAGCGGCACCGGCTTCTCGCAGCCAGGTGTCGGCGTAGCGGGCCAGGCCGCCGATGACGGCGCGGTCCTGGCATCTTTCGGCTTCCAGGCGAAGGATGCTGGCAAGCGTCTCAGCCAGTGTCGTCATGCGTTTAGAGGAATATCTCCTTTTCCTCGCCCTCGTACACCACCAGGCCCATCCCGTCCGGCCCGATGTGACAAGCCAACAGCGGGCCGTAGAGCAGGATGGGATGTTCTCGCCCTGGCGCGATCAATTCCAGCCGCTCCACCAGTATCTTGGTCTCGTCGGTGGGATAGGGGGTGCTCTGCAGAATCGCCAGTTGCTCGATATCCGAGAACTCGTTGGCGAACTCGGCCAGTTTGTCAATCGCTCGCTCGCGGCTGCGCACTTTTTCCATCGGGATGATCCGGCCCTCTTCGATGGCGAGGAACGGCTTGATGCCCAGCATCGTGCCGAGGATGGCCTGGGCCGGGCTGATGAGACGGCTATGTTCAAGATAGTCGAGCGTATCGGTGATCAACACGATGTAGATGCGGCGGATGAGGCCGCGGAGTTGGCGCTGGATTTCGGCGAGCGGCAGCGACTCGTGGGCCAGGCGCGCCGCCTCGCGCGCCAGAATGTCCAGCCCCAACGAGAGCGTTTCCGAATCCATCACTGCAATGTCGCAGCGGCCCAGGAACTCGCGCGAGGCGGTGTAGGCTTGACGCCAGACGAGGCTGAGCGCGGCGGAGGAGTGGAGCGAAATGATCTGATTGGTCTGGCGCGTCAGGTGGCTATACAACTTGCGGAACTGGTCGGCGGTGGGGCCGACGATCTGCGGGCGGACGCGCTCGCGCGCCATGCGCAGCAATAGTTCCTCGTGATCCAGTTCGCTGCCATCCTCATAGTCCTGGTTGCCGATGCGCACGGTGAGAGGTACGACAGTGACGCCGAGCCGTTCGGCTTCGGCGGGGCTGATCGCGGCGGCGCTGTCGGTGACAATATGGACTTTGGGCACGAAACCTCCAGAAATCGGCGTCAGAGATGCCTCTTACTCTACCGAGAGAATGTAGTGATAGTGCGGTTGTCCACCGGCGACGATCTCGATCTCCTGGTCGGGCCAACGCTCGTGCAAGAGTTCGGCCAACGCGTCGGCGTCGGACTGGGTCACACCCTCACCATAGTATAGGGTGATGATCTCACGCTCGGCAGCGCCCATTTCCTCCAGCAACGCCTGTACCGTCTCCTCGACGGTCGCACCGGCGACCTTCAACTCTCCGTTGTGCAGACCAATGATCTGGCCTTCGATGACCCTGACGCCGTTGATGCTGGCAGTGCGGGTGGCGGTGGTGACCTCGCCCGTCTCGATTTCCTGCATCGCGTTGGTCATCGCCGCCACGTTGGCTTCAAAGTCCGCCTGGTAGTTGAGCGCCAGCAGCGCCGCGATCCCCTGGGGGATAAAGTGGGTGGGGATGACGGCCACCGGCTTGTTGCTGAGCGAGCGGGCCTGTTCGGCAGCCAGGATGACGTTGCTGTTGTTCGGCAGCAGGATCGCCTGCTCGGCGGGGAGTTTCTCGATCGCCTCCAGCAAATCCTGAGTGCTGGGGTTCATCGTCTGCCCGCCATGGACGACCGCACCCGCGCCCAGGCTCTGGAAGACGCGCGTCAGCCCCTCGCCCACGACGACGGCGATGACGCCGAACTCTTGGGCGGGTTGCGCAGCAGACGGCACCGCCTCGCGCCCGGCGATGAACTGGCGGTATTGCGCCTGCATGTCTTCCACCGTGACGTCACGTAGCGAGCCCAGGCTGGCGCCATAACTGATGGGGATGCCGGGATCGGGCACGTGGACGTGAACCTTGATCATCGTAGGATCACCCACGACGAGCGGGCACTCCCCCATTTCCGTGATCCGCTGGCGTACCGCGTCTACGTCGAGCCCCTCCCCGGCGATGAGGAACTGCACGTCGTAGCCGTAGCCGGCCTCGCCCGGCGCCAGCCCGGTGGTGACCAGGTCCACCGGCCCGGCTTCTCCCACCTCCTCGGCGATCGGCTCGCCGCGCAGCGCGCGCAGCATCCCTTCCAGGATGACGAACAGCCCCTGGCCGCCGGCATCCACCACCCCGGCCTCCTTGAGCACCGACAAGAGCGAAGGAGTGAGCGCGACGGCCTCGTGCGCGGCAAAGACCATGCGCTCCAGGATGCGCACCAGGTTGTCCGTCTCTTCGGCAGCCCGGGTCGCCGCGTCGGAGACGGCGCGGGCAACGGTGAGGATTGTGCCTTCGACCGGCTTGACCACGCCTTTGTAGGCCGTCGCCGTTGCCTCCTGGTAGGCAGCGGCCATGTCCTTTGCGCGGAGGGTGGCTTTCCCATCCAGGCTGCGGGCGAACCCGCGCCAGATCTGGGAGAGGATCACGCCCGAGTTGCCGCGGGCGCCCATCAAAGCGCCGTGCGCCATCTGATGGGCCACCTGCCCAACGTTGCGCTCGGTGGAGTGCTCGATCTCGGTCCAGGCCGACTGCATCGTCAGCACCATATTGGTGCCGGTGTCACCGTCGGGCACCGGGTAGACGTTCAGGGCATTGATGCTCGCCTGGTGATAACGCAGCCAGGCCAGTGCAGCCCTGGTCAACTCTCTCAGATTCTGGCCGTCTAGGGCCAGGCATGGATCCTCTCGTGTATCCACCCTTCCCTCTCAGTCCACATTGCTGACGCGCAACCCCGCGACGTGGACGTTGACCTCGGCAACAGGCACGCCCAGCGCACGCTCGACGTTGAACTTGACAACATTCATAACACTTTGGGCTACGGCAGAGATACGGGTACCATACTCGATGATCACGTACACGTCAATGGCGATCCGGCCATTCTCGACGTGCACCTCGATCCCGCGTTTGCTCTCCCGCGAAAGGCAGTGGGCGAGGCCGGAGGCCAGGTCTCTATCCGCCGTCCCTACAACGCCATAGCAGGTCAGTACCGCCTCGTTGACGATGCTGACGATGGCCGCAGACGATACCTCGATACGCCCCTGGCTGGATTGTCTTTCAGACATGTGTCCCTCCGTAGTTGCGCAAAAACCCCTCTTGTGGTATGATGCGCCCGCTATCAAAGTCTTGAGGTAAGAGCCATGGCTAAGTGTGAGTTATGTGGCAAGGGCCCTCAGTTCGGGCACAACGTCAGCCACTCCAAGCGGGCAACCAATCGCCAGTTCAAGCCCAACGTCAAGCGCGTGACCGTAGAGATTGACGGTCAATTGCGCCGGATGGCCCTCTGCGCCCGTTGCCTGCGGACGTTGAACAAGAAGGGCTAGACCTCGGAAGTCCCTACAGCCCCCTACAGCAGGGGGCTTCTTTTTTGCCTGCCCTCGACCCGCGTCCGCTGTCCCCTGCCCGCCGCCTCGCGGAGCGCTGCGATTGCCGGAGCGACAGCCTCCGCGCTGCGAAAGATGGCCGTGCCGGCCACCAGCATGGTTGCCCCGGCGGCCACGACGCGCTCGGCCGTTCCGCCGTTGATCCCGCCGTCTACCGCCAGGTCTGCGCCGCTGCCCGCCCCGTCCAGCATCTCCCGGATGCGCGCGATGCGGGAGAGCGACCGCTCGATGAAGGTCTGTCCCCCGAAGCCGGGGTTGACGCTCAACACCAGCACCCAATCCACGTCCCCCAGCACTTCGCCGATGGCCGATACTGGCGTGGCCGGATTGAGGGTGACGCCGGGGTGCGCGCCGAGTTCACGGATCTGCTGCAAGAGGCGGTGCAGATTCGGCGTGGCCTCAACGTGGACGGCGATCCCATCTGCGCCGGCTTCGGCGAAGACGGGAACGTACTTCTCGGGGTCTGTGATCATCAGGTGAGTGTAGAGCGGCAGGCGGGTAACACGGCGCAGGGCCTGCACGACCGGAGGCCCAACGGTGATGTTCGGCACAAAGTGGCCGTCCATCACGTCCACGTGGATGCAGTCGGCGCCGCCGGCCTCTGCTTCTTCGACGGCCCGCGCCAGGCAGGCAAAATCGGCGGCGAGTATGGAGGGAGCAATCTTGATGCGACGATCGGTCACGAGGATGTATAATACACCAGAATGGGGGGAAAATCAAGGGGTTGGTTGGTTGCACCAGCGCAGTTGAACACGGCCAGTCTGGATAACCACGCTATGGGACGAGCAGGGATGTGAAGGCTCAGTATCCCTCACTGCGATGCATCACGCGATAAACGGTCACAACGCGAGCACCGTAGTCAATCTCGTATATGTCTTACACGTCTTGCTAAACAGGCCAAGCCGGGCCAAACGCGGTTCGCTGACGCAGTTGGCCGCAGCCGGCCTGAATGTCTGTGCCGCGGCGTAAGCGCAGGGTGTAGGGAATGTGCTGGCGATCCAGCACGGCAGTGAAAGCGGCAATGCGCTTGCGCGAGGAGGGAGCGCCGGCGTAGCCGTCGGTGGGGTTGAGCGGGATCAGGTTGACGTGGGCGGGGAACCCCGTGAGGCGAGCCGCAAGCGCCTGAGCCTGCTCCGGCGTATCGTTCACCCCCTCGATCAGCGCCCATTCGAAACTGATCCGCCGCCCGGTGCGCTCAGAATAGTCGTAGCAGGCGGCGAAAAGCGCGTCGAGCCCGTAGCGGCGGTTGAGCGGCACCAGTTCGTCGCGCAACGCGTCAATGGCGGCGTGCAAGGAGACGGCGAGCGTGATCTGCAGGCCCTCGCCCGCCAGCCGTCTGATGCCCGGCACAACTCCGACGGTCGAAAGCGTGATGTGCCGCTGGCCCAGGCTAAAGCCCTGCGGGTCGGCAAGGCGACGGATGGCTGCGAGCGTGGCCTCGTAGTTGAGCAGCGGTTCGCCCATCCCCATCAACACGACGTTGGACAGGCGGTCGCCCTGGGTGCGCAACAGGCGAGCAAAGTGCAGTGCCTGGGCGACGATCTCGCCGCTCGTGAGGTTGCGGCGGAAACCGGCCTGCCCGGTGGCGCAGAAGGGGCAACCGATTGGGCAACCGACCTGAGTGGAGATGCAAGCGGTGCGGCGACGCTCGTAGCGCATCAGCACGGCCTCAACGGTTTCGCCGTCGGCCAGGCGCAGCAAATCCTTGCGCGTTTCGCCATCGGTGGATTGCAGCGTCTCCACTACCTCCGGCGCGCCGATGGCCGTTTCGGCAGCCAGCCGCTCACGCAGCGACCTGGGCAGGCTGGTCATCTGGTCGAAGGAATTGGCCAGGCGCTCGTAGAGCCATTCCCACAGTTGGCGCGCGCGGTAGGCCGGTTCGCCCCAGCCGGTCAGGAGGGATTGGAGGGTGGGGAAGTCGAGGTCGTATAGTTGGTTGGTTTGCTGGTTGGTTAGTTGGTTGGTTTGTTCGTCGGTCACAATTTCAGGGTAGCGCACAGGTTTCGGTAGCGCTCCATCTCCGGTCGCTCGAGCGCCTGGGCAAACTGGTCGAGCCAATGGAGGATATGCTCTTGGTCAAGCCGATTCCCCTGCCGTATCAAGATGCCCTCGATGTCCATCCAGTCCTTTTCCCGCTGTGAGATAGCCTTGTGGATGCAGAGGGCTTGAATGAGCGGATCCATGCCCCATCTCTCGTGCGGCACGCTCAAGCCATTCGTGCAAGTGAACGTAATACGCCTTGCGTTGCTCTGCGAAAACGTGCTCCAGACCCGGAGCCACACAGCGTGCCAGCGCGCGCATGCGCAGGTATTGGCGCAGACTTTCTACCGTCAGCCGCGAGAGCCGCTGACGCATTTCTTCTCGTTCTCGCTCGTTGACTGCCTGATAGCCGACGAGTATTTCCCGAATTGTTGGCATTGGGGCGCGCTCCTTCTGCGCTATCTGTGCACGACCCATTCTACCACGCTCATCCGGGAAGGCAAACGCGATCCGCACAAGCGTGCGTGTTTGGCACAGTGTGCTATAATAGCCTCTCAAGATCGTGAGGAGTGTGTCAGCGAATGCAAGTACAACCGGTTTACCTGACCGCCGAGGGCGTAGAGAACCTGCGTCAAGAATTGGAGTATCTGACTACCGTGAAGCGGCCCGCGCTGGCCGAGCGGCTGCGCAAGGCGATCCAGCAGGGAGATCTCTCGGAGAACGCCGACTATGCAACGGCCAAGGAGGAGCAGGGCTGGCTGGAAGGGCGTATCCAACAGATCGAGACGATGCTGCGGCGGGCAGTGATCATCGAGAATGCTGCTACCGGACGGATCGGCCTGGGCAGCCGCGTCATCGTGATCGAAGAGGGCATGGACGCGGAGGAGGTCTTTCACATCGTCGGGCCGGCGGAAGCGGATCCGGCCAACGGCAGGGTGTCCTACGAATCGCCGCTGGGCCAGGCATTGCTGGGCCATCAGGCGGGTGAGAGCGTCGCCGTCGAGACGCCGGGAGGGAGGATTGTCTTCAAAATCATCGCGGTCCAGTGAGGAAGCGCTGGAAGCATTGCACGCCGAAATGCGCGCCTGCCGCCGCTGTCTGGAGGCAGGCTTTTCTGTCGTTCCCAGCGCGATCTTTTCCGGGCCGGTGACCGCGCGGGTGATGATCGTCGGGCAGGCGCCGGGGAGCATGGAAGCGGAAACGGGCCGCCCGTTCAGCGGCGCTGCCGGGCGGCGGCTGTTCCGCTGGCTGGCCGAGGCCGGGTGGGATGAGGATGAGTTCCGCGCCACGCAGTACCTGACCGCGATCACCCGCTGCTACCCCGGCAAGTCCCTCGGCGGGCGGGGCGACCGCGCCCCCAGTCGCGCCGAGCAGATGTTATGTGCGCCGTTCCTGGAACGGGAGTTGGCGCTGGTGCAGCCGGAGATCATCGTCCCTGTCGGCGGACTGGCGATCCGCCGTTTCCTGGGCCGGGTATCACTGGATGACGTGGTAGGCCGCGCCATACGAGACAGCGCCGGCCGCTGGATCGTGCCGCTGCCTCATCCTAGTGGGGCCAACCTGTGGCTGAACCGGCCGGAAAGCCGGAGGCGCGTGGCGCAGGCACTGGCCCTCCTGCGGCGGCTATCGCAGAACGGCTAGTGGCGCTTGCACTTCCACCAAGACATTGTACAATGAGCATGTCTGTGAGGTAGCAATGTCTGTAGTATCCATCGTGCGTTGTGAAACCTACGAACTCGAGGCGGTGCGCTATGCAGTGACAGCAGCACTGGCGCCGCTGGGCGGCATCGCGCGTTTCGTGCAGCCGGGGATGCGCGTGCTGCTCAAACCCAATCTGCTCGCCGCGGCAGAACACGAGCAGGCGGTCACTACCCATCCGGCGGTGGTGCAAGCCGTGGCCGAGCAGGTGCAGGAAGCCGGCGGCATTGTCTTCATCGGCGATTCTCCCGGCGGCCCGCTGGAAGTCGGCCCGCGCGTCTACCGCAAGAGCGAGATGACCGTAGTGGCCGCGCGCACCGGCGCCACGCTATTGCCGTTCGACAAGGTGACGTGGAAACGGCTGAACGGCGCCGACTATTTCATCGCCCGCCCCATCTTCGAAGCCGACCTGGTGATCAATCTGCCCAAACTCAAAACCCACAACCTGGTGCTCTACACCGGCGCGGTCAAGAATCTCTTTGGCGCCATCCCTGGCACGCGCAAGCGCGAGGCGCACTGCCGGGCGATCGGCGTGCAGGATTTCAGCCAGGTGCTGGTGGACGTGCTGGAACTGATCAGGCCGGGGCTGACGCTGATGGATGGCATCCTGGGCCAGGAGGGATTCGGGCCGGGTAAAGGCGGCACCCTGCACCGCTACAACTGCCTGGCCGCCTCGAGCGACGGGGTCGCACTGGACACGGTGCTCGCGCGCGCGATGGGTTACCGCCCCGGCGAAGTGCTGCACCTGGCGCTGGCAGATGCCCGTGGACTCGGGGTTGCCGATGCCGGAGCAATACGCGTCGAAGGCGACCGGCAGGTGCTCGAGTTCGGGCGGCTGAATCTGCCCAGGGTTGGCCGCTATCTGCGTGCCCCCACCTGGGTCAGTCGTTCGCTGCAGCGGGCAATCCGGCTGCGCCCGCAGTTGGATGCCGCCGCATGCGCCGGCTGTGGCGAGTGCGCCGAAGTCTGTCCCCCGCAGGCGATTACCAAGGGCCATCCACCGCACTTTGACCTGAAAGCCTGTATCGGCTGCCTGTGCTGCGCCGAAGTCTGCCCGCAGGGGGCCATCAAGCCCGGTCGCAACCTGCTGGCGCGTTGGATCGGACTGGGTGTCTAGCCTACGGAAAGGAGTCAAATATGGAAGAATCCATCTGCATCGTGGCCGATAGCAATTGCGACCTCCCGCAGTCGGTGATCGAGCAGTACCAGATTACCGTCGTGCCGCTGATCGTCCGCTTTGGCGCGGAGGAGTACGAGGATGGCATGCTGTCCGTCGAAGAGTTCTGGGATAAGGCCACCCAAGCCCGTCCCAGCACCTCGCAGCCGTCAGTCGGCAAGTTCGAGGAGGTCTTTGAGCGGCTGTTGGCGCAAGGGAAACAGGTGCTCTGTTTGACGTTGACCGGCAAGCACAGCGGCACGTTCAATACCGCCCACCTGGCCGCCCAGCGCTTCGGCGAGGCGGTCACGGTCTTTGACACGCTCTCGGTTTCCCTGGGGACCGGGTTGCAGGCGCTGGTGGCAGCCCAGGCTGCGCAGGCTGGGCAAACGCTACAGGAGATTCTGACCACGCTGGAGAACCTGCGGGCGCGCATGCGCGTGACCATCCTGCTCGACACGCTCGAGAACCTGCGCCGTGGCGGACGGGCCGACGGTTTCATCGCCGTCATAGACCACATGACCCGCGCGCTCAACGTCAAGCCGCTCGTCAACCTGGTGGACGGCCAACTGCGGCTGCTGGGGATGGCCCGCTCGTTCCAGGGGGGACTGCGGCGGCTCGCCGAAGTGGTCGAGCGGCTGGCACCGTTGGAGCACCTGAGCGTGGTACACACCCGCATCCAGCAGACGGCACAAGAGATGGCCGACCGCCTGGCAGAGCACACCGGCTTCCCCAGGGAGCACGTCTGGGTGCGGGAAACCGGGCCTGTGCTGGCCTGTCACGCCGGTCCGCGCGTGCTGGGCGTGGTGGCCGTGCCTCTCCATATCCACGACTGAACAGGACGGTGTCGGCAAGTCGGCGATACCCCGTACCTGCTCAGCCTGCCCGCGCGAAGCGGATGATAATTCGCGCCAGAGTTTCGGATGAGCGGGTCACTGGCTATGCGGCAAGGCCGACAAGCCGTCCCGCCGGATTATGATTCGGCGGACACAGGCTGAGTAGCACGACAATGTTAAGTTTCGGGCTCTGACCTCTCCTAACCCCTCCCGCACCCTCCCCTTCCCTCTCCGCAACGGAGAGGGAAGGGGAGGGCTGGGGTGGGGATGGGTGAGGTCAACCCGGCAAGGCAAACTTAACATTGTCAAGGTAGTTACGATACCCCTTGGAAAGTGCTCCAGCGGAGCCCTGCCTCTTACGAGTATCCCCTCTGTAAAACCCTGCCACGCACTACTTGTTTCCCCATCCAACCTGTGCTACAATGAGTGCGCGTTCACGATCCTGTAACGCATTTGAAGCCTTCAGCCCCCCACTTTTGAGGTACAATATTCTGAACAAGACGCCAAGTCTGCCCAAAAGGGCAGGGTTGGCACAGTGGAGGTGCCATGACACAGACTATCCTGCTGATCGAGGACGACCCGCTCAGCGCCCGTCTGGCGGACCTGGTGCTCCGCTCCGAGGGCTACGAGGTCATCAATGCCCGCAATGGTCTGGAGGCGCTCAAGATCGCCCAGAGCACTCCTCCCGACCTGATTCTGCTCGACCTGATGCTGCCCGGCCTGGACGGTTTCGAGGTGCTCAACCGGCTGCGGGCGGATCCCAAGACGGCTGCTACACCGGTGGTAGTCGTCTCGTCCAAGACGCAACCCGCCGATAAGCAGATGGCGGCCAAAGTCGGCGCCAACGACTATCTGACCAAGCCCTATCACAAGAACGAGTTGCTCGACGTAGTACGTTCGTTATTGAGTGCACAGCCGGAGCGAACAGCGAAGCGCGGTGCGTGCGTGCTCCTGGTCGGGCCGCGCGGGGGAGAGGCGACGCCGGTCGCGCTGGGCCTCGGGCTGGCGCTGGCCGGCA
This sequence comes from Anaerolineae bacterium, assembly GCA_034432855.1. Lineage (GTDB taxonomy): Bacteria > Chloroflexota > Anaerolineae > B4-G1 > B4-G1 > DAOUBA01. The sequence continues at coordinate 15,553 of DAOUBA010000065.1, forward strand.
AGGGGCAGGCGACTACGGTGATTGACCTGCGCCCCTTCTCGACCGAACACTCTGCGCTGCTGGGAATAGCCGCCTGTCCGGCACCATCCACACCGTCTGACCCGGAGAGGGTAAGGAAAATGATCGCGCAAGCCATACAGCACCCGTCCGGCCTGCGTTTGCTGAACAACCTGGAAGGCAGCGGAGAGGCGGGACAGATCACACCGGAGGATGCACAGGCGCTGCTCGATCTGCTCCAGACAGAAGGGGCTTTCGTCCTGGTTGATCTGCCCCCCTACCCGATCGACGTTTTGAGCCAGGCAGCCGGATGTTGCGCCCTGGTACTGCTGGTGACCCAGAGTGATGCGGCGTCGCTGGCAGCGGCGCGTTCGGCGCTCGCGCTGATGGAGCGAGCCGGCGTGGCGAAGGAACACATCCGTGTCGTATTTGCGGGAACAGCGGACGAGCGGGCAGCCGACCTGGGCCGAGAGGTGTTGGACACGCTCCCCGCTCAGGCGAATTTTGCCTCCCCAGCCTTTCACACCCTGGCCGACCGGCTGCTCGATCTGCTGGGTTTCCCGACCGAAGGAGGCACGCGTGCCGGCTGATATGGAACAAGAAGGAAAGCGGCGCGAACTACATGAGGCGCTATTGGATGCCGGCCTGATCACGGCGGAGCAACTGGAAAGGGCAAAGCAGGCACGCCGTGAAGGGCAGAGCATCACCGACGTGCTCATCGCGCAAGGTGCCGTGACCCAACGCGACGTCGCTATGGCCTTCAGCCTGCAACTCAATTTGCCGCTGATTGACCTCAAGCGCCACGCCGTGCAGCCGCGCGCGCTGGAACTGGTGCCCCAGGAGATCGCCCAACGGCACCATCTCGTCCCTCTCGATATCATTGACGGCGAACTGCTCGTCGTGATGGAGAACCCCCTCGACATCCAGGCGCTCGAAGACGTCGCCATCCGCGCCGGCATGCCCGTGCGCCCAATGGTGGGGACACGCGACGACATCCAACGGGCGCACCTGCTCTATTACCGCGCCCAGGGCGAGATCGAGCGCCAACTGGGACAGATCGCCCCCGAACCGGTCGCCGAAGTGCCGCGCCTGACCGCAGAGATGGTGGCGCAGAACCCCGTGGCGCGCGTCGTCGAACTGCTCATCGGCCAGGCTATCCGCGACCGCGCCTCCGACATCCACATCACCCCCGACGATGGCATCCTGCGCGTGCGCTACCGCATTGACGGCATCCTGCACGATATGCTGGAAGCGCCGCTTTCGGTGCATGGCCCGCTCGTCAGCCGCATCAAGGTGCTGGCCGGGATGAACATCGCCGAACGCCGCCGCCCGCAAGATGGGCAATTCATCTTCGAAAGCGGGCACGGCGAGGTGGACGTGCGCGTCGCCACCGCCGACACGATCCGCGGCGAGATGGCCGTCCTGCGCCTCCTGGACAAATCCATCTCGCTGCTGCGACTGGAGGAACTGGGTTTCTTGCCCGAGGCATTGGCGACATACGAACGGCTGTTTAGCCTGCCGTTCGGCATGATCATCGTCGCCGGCCCCACCGGCGCGGGCAAGACCACCACCCTCTACGCGACGATCAACCGCCTCGACCGGCACGAGAACAACATCATGACCATCGAAGACCCCATTGAGTACCAGTTCGAGCGCATCAACCAGATCCAGGTCAACCGCCAGGCGGGGATCACCTTTGCTGCCGGCCTGCGGGCCATCATGCGGCTGGACCCCAACGTGATCCTGGTAGGCGAGATCCGCGATCGCGAGACCGCCGAGACCGCCGTGCAGGCGGCGCTCACCGGCCACCTGGTGCTCTCTTCGATCCATGCTAACGACGCCGTGGGGGCGCTATATCGGCTGATTGACCTGGGAGTAGAGCCGTACCTGGCGGCCTCGGCATTGGCGGGGGTGGTGGCTCAACGGCTGGTACGCCGGGTATGCGAACACTGCCGCACCCTGGCCGACGTTTCGCCGGAAGAGCGGCTGGCCTTCGAGGCGGAGATGGACTACACCCCCTCGCGCTTCTACCAGGGCCAGGGCTGCAACTTTTGCGCCGATACCGGCTATCGCGGGCGCACCGGCGTCTTTGAAGTGCTCACCGTCAGCGATACCATTCGCCGCCTGCTGATGAAGGGGGCCGGCGCCGACGAAATTATCGCCCAGGCGCTCGCCGAGGGGATGGTCCCCATGCGGCGCGACGGGATGTTGAAGGTGCGGGAGGGTATCACTACGCCGCGCGAAGTCATGCGCAGCGTATATACGATACGGTAGGGACAGGGCTTGTCCCTGTCCAGGGCTCGTTCCCATTCAACTGTGGTGGGAGACCGATGAATTACCGCTACGTGGCATTCGACGGGCAAGGACAGCGTCTTGCAGGCTGGCTCGAAGCCGCCGACGAGGCTGCTGCAGAGGAGGCGCTGTGGAGCCGTGGGCTCACCGTGGCGCGGCTGACGCCTGCCCGCAAGAAAGCCTCGCTCGCCACGACCTTTCCCACTTTCTTCGGTGTCCGGCGGCGCGATCTGATCGTCTTCTCACAACAATTGGCAACGCTCCTCGGTTCGGGTATCGCCATCCTCCCGGCGCTGCAAATGCTCGCCCGGCAAGCCCCCCGGCAAGCGCTGCGCGAGGCGCTCGAACAAGTCTGCCTGGGCCTCGAACAGGGACAATCCCTCTCGGCAGCACTGGCTGCGCATCCTCACGCCTTCCCCGACCTCTACACCCGCACCATCACCGTCGGCGAGCGCACCGGCAACCTGGAGGAGGTGCTGCGCCAACTGGCGACCTACCTGGAGCGCGAACAGGAACTGGCGCGCAAACTCCGCGACGCGCTGGCTTACCCGGTTTTCGTTCTGGCGGTAGCGGTTTTCGTCGTCGTGCTGATGCTCACCGTTGCCCTCCCCCCCATGATCCAGTTATTCGAGACTTTTGGTGCCAAACTGCCCTGGCCCACCCGCCTGCTGATCGCCGCCAGCCACTTTGCCACAAACTACGGGGGGTACGTCCTGATCGGCGCGCTGGCGCTGGCTGTATTCTCCTCCTGGTGGGGGAATCAGCCAACAGGACGTCGCGTGCGCGACATGATCCTCCTACGACTGCCGCTCACAGGTCGGGTGACCCTGTACGGCCAGATCGCCCGCTTCGTGCGCACCGCTGCCGCTCTCGTCCGCGCCGGTCTGCCACTGGCAGAAGTGATGGAACTGGTGGTGCACACCACCGGCAACACGATCGTAGCGGAGGCACTGGAGAAGACACGCCAGGCACTATTGACCGGTCAGGGATTGGCAACCCCCCTGGCCGCAGAGCGGCTCTTCCCGCCGCTATTGGCGCAGATGGTGCGTGTAGGGGAGGAAAGCGGCGCACTGGAGGCGAACCTGGAGACGCTGGCCGATTTCTACGAGGAGGAAGTGGATCGCTCCACGCGCCTTCTGGTCTCGCTCGTCGAACCGGCGTTGACGATTTTCATCGCCATGCTCGTCGGCTTTATCGCCGTCTCGATGGTGATGCCGATGTATTCGGTGCTCTCGGAGATCAAGTGAGGTGGGGGGTAAAGCGTAAAGCGTAAAGCGTAAAGCGTAAAACGTAAAGGCGTAAGGCGTAAAGCGTAAGGTGAGACGGAAAGTAGGATGCGGGTTTTGGTTGGTGTGGCTGGTGGGGGCGGTGTTTGCGGCCGAGTGGTTGCTGCTGTGGCTTGTGTTCCAGACGGTGCCACGCGAGTACCTGTTGGCCGCAGTGATGGGCGTTGTCGCGGTCACGATCATCGTGGGTTCTTTCGCCGTCTACTTTCGGGTGCAGCGGAGAATGGGATGAGGCAGGAGGCAAGAGGCAAGAGGCAAGAGGCAAGAGGCAGGAGGCAAGAGGCAAGGGGTAAACCCGCTAATCCTGTTGATTCGCGTTCCCAGGAAGCCGGCGACACGCTGATCGAAATCCTGGCAGCAGTGGCGATCATCAGCATGGCGCTGGTCGTGTTGGTCTCTGCGCTCTCGACCGGCGCGTTCGGCGTGCGTAACGCGGGCCGGCTGACCACGGCCACCAACCTGGCCGCCGGCCAACTGGAGACGATCAAGGCTGCTCCCTACGACGCCGCCGGCGCATATCCGCTCATCGGCGCATCGCCCGGCTACACCGTCACCATCAGCAGTCGGGTCGTCATCACCGGCTTACAACAGGTCACCGTGACCGTCGCCTACGATGGCGGCGCAGTAGTCGTGAGCAACTACAAGGTCGAGCGATGATCCGCAGATTACATTTTACGTCTTACGCATTACGCATTACGCATTACGCATTACGCGATACCCAACTCGGTTTCACGCTGACGGAACTCCTCGTCGCTGCCGCCATCATCGCCCTGGTGACCGGCATGCTGGTGATGATCATGTACCAGATCATGAACATCCCGCGCTGGGGCAACGCGCAGTTGACGGTGGACGGCGACCTGCGCAACGCCGGGTTGTGGCTGATGCGCGACGGAAACGAGAGCCGGGTCTTTACCGGTATGGCGCCCTGCGACTCGTTCGTCTTCGACACCGGGCGCGGAACGGTATACACCTATACCCTCAGCGGCAGTACCCTGAGCAGAAGCGACGGCAGTCAGACCATCGGTGTGGCGCGGCACGTGAGTGGCTTGCAGTGTCCTTCCGGGATCGTGACCGGTACGGTGGCAATCTCGATCACGGCAACCAGCGGCACCGTCTCCGGCAGCGCCGTGTTCACCGTGACGATGCGGGTGCAGTGACGGAGGGGCAAGAGGCAGGAGGCAGGGGGCAAGAGGCAGGATGCAGGATGCAGGATGCAGGAAGCAGGGGGCAGGATGCAGGGGACAGGAGGCGGTCAGGAAGGCAAGACTCTGGTTATTGCGTTGTTGGCGCTGGCCATCGGCACTATGCTGGTTACAGGGCTGCTCTACTATGTGAGCACCAGCCAGCAGGCCGTGAATGCCGCCCGCGAGCAGACCACCAGCCGCTACTCCGCCGACGCCGGGGTGGAACACGCGCTGTGGAGGGTCGCCAACCAGTCCGCCTTCCGCCAGACGCTGGTTCTGAGCGGCACCCAATTCTACACCCAGGTTGTCAATGCGACTACTGTCGCCATCTCTGTCACTCAGACGATCACCGACCCGGGTAGCGGTGGTGGCAGCGGCGGCAGCCAACCCGTGTACGCCGTGCGTGTCGAACCGAACCAGGCCGCGTTCGTCTTGCCCAGCGGCAGCAGCTACACCTACGACCTGTTCGTCATCAATGCCGGGCGCGTGGACGACACCTTCGTCACCAGCATGACGCTTCGCTTCGATACGCAATCCGGGAACGTTCGGTGGTCGGTAGTAGTGCGTAAGGGAAGCGGCGCTCCGCTCTATAGCCTGGGTAACTTTGGCCCACCCAAGGGCGTGTATACCATCACGACCGGCGTTTTCGATACGACGCCGCTGCTTGCCCCCGGCGAATCCGAGCAGTACTATGTAACCGTGACGAAGGGCGTCCAGGGGGGCAAAAGAGATACATTGAGCGTCGGCTTTACCGCCTGCTCGGTGGGGGCTGCGAGCCAATCTCCTCCCCAGGTCGTCTGCGGTATTTCCTGGCTCTATACAAACGTGGAATCGCAGAATACACCAGCCATCAGCATGGACAAGATCGCTACGCCTTTCACCGTCGTGCCGGGCGATTATGTCACCTACACCGTCATCTGTCAAAATACAGGTGATGGAACTGCCGACACCATCCAGATCATGGATATGCTGCCCGGTAAAACGGAGGCCGCCTTTGTCGTCGGCAGTACATCGGTCACAGCCGGCACGGTAGGCTATTCAAACGACGGTGGGGCTACCTGGGGATACGTTCCTGTGCCCGATAGCATGGGACTGGATAGCAACGTGAACGCCATGCGGTGGACGTTGACCAACATCGCGCCAGGCATCAGCCACACCTTAGCGTTTGCCATGCGCGTCAACGATCCGTACACGAGCACGGCCACGCTGGTGCGCAACGAGGCTCAGGCCACCTGGTGGAAGGGAGGCGGCCAGTACGGCCCCACTTCTGCCACCTTCAATAACCCGGTCACCCTGCCGCCGGTTTATCGAATCACCTCGACAGCCGCCAACACGACTATCGTGGCCTACGCCCGGCTCGTGCGCGGCAAGGTGCGTATCCTTTCCTGGGAGTTCCTGCCGTGAACAAGCGTACTCTCCTGACTGTTGGCCTGGCAACAGGGCTGATCGTGATCCTGCTGGGGTACGGGCTGATCCTGCGTGGCATTCTCCTCGAAAGACAGCGGCAGGCCGATCTCGAAATGCAGATCGGGCCGCTGGAAGAGGCGCTGGCCGGACAGATGGCCGGGCAACAGGTGCTGGCCACCCGCAGGGCGGAACTGGCGACCCTGCAGGCAGAACTGAGGGCGGCGGAACTCGCCTTCCCCAGCGAGGTGGACAGCACGGCGGTGGTGGGTTATATCCTTGCTGCCGCCGATAGCAACCACCTCTCTCTGCGCCGCATAGAGGCGCGCGACTCGCTCACGGGGACCATCGGCAGCAGTGAATATACCATCTTCATCTACGAAGTGGAGGTGGAGGGGGAACTGGATACCGTCCTCGCTTTTCTCGCCACCCTGGAGTCGGGGGCGATCAGCACGTTGAGCATTGACCAGATTCGCCTGGAGGCCCAACCGCCGCCGGTGCCCGCGTACCGGGCCACCCTGATGGCGCAGGTCTATGTCCGGCGATAGAGATCCCTTCTACAAATCGAGGTAATATCCGGTGAGCAATCGAGGACGATTGACCCTGAATATCGAGACGAACGAGGTGCGCTTGTTGGTCGCCCAGGGGCAGCGCGTTGTATACTGGGACAGTCTGCCGTTGCCTCCCGGCGCGATGCGCGAGGGTCAGGTGGCCCAGCCGGATGCCTTCGGGCAAGCGATCGCCGGCCTGCTCGCGCGTACGAACGCGCCGCGCCGCAACGCCGTCGTCGCCCTGGGTGGACAGCGCGCGCTCGTGCGTATACTGACCATGCCGGCGGTGCCGCCTCGCATGCTGGACGAAGCGGTGCGTCGCGCCGCTCGTCGCGAGTTGCCGCTACCGCTCGAAGGACTGTACCTTGCGTGGCAGGTGCTCGGCGATCACAAAGCGCCGCGCATACAAGTGTTCACGCTCGGCGTCCCGCGCGAGGCGGTGGACAATTGCGTCGCGGGCCTGCGTAGTGCCGGGGTACGCCCGCAGGCAATGGACCTCAAGCCGTTGGCGCTGGTTCGGGCAGTCAACCTGCCCGACGTCCTGCTGGCCGACCTGGAGGCAGAGGCGGCGACCCTGGTGTTGGTGCGCGGGTTCGTTCCCTACGTGGTGCGCTCCCTCGTTGCGCCGGGGGACAGCGCCCGCCCGCTCGCAGAGCGCGCCGAAAACCTGGCCGCCGAACTCCAGCGCACCCTCGACTTTTACGGCTCTACGCTAGCCGCCGAGCACCCCGCCTGGTCGCCGGCGGTCTGTCTGACCGGCGCGCTGGGGGGTGCGTCGGAAGTGCGGGCACGGATCGGAAGCCGCTGGCCGCTGATTGAGCCGGCCCCACCCATCCCATTGCCCGGCGAGTTGCCCCTGCTACCGTACCTGGCGAACGTTGGCCTGGTCCTGAAACGCCTGTCGTGAGGCAGCGATGAACCAACCGCTCGACATCAACATCCTACCGGAACAGTATCGTCCGCGTCGCATCGAAGGCCCCATAGCGGCCGTCATCCTGACGTTGGCCGTGCTGTTGTTCGGACTGATGCCCGCCTATGTACTTCTTGCCACAGCACGCTCGCGGACTGCCGCGCTCGAGGCCCGTCTGGATGAGGCGCGGGCGATGCTGGACCGGTCCGCCGTTGACCAGGGACAACTGGCACAGATGGATCAGCAGATCGAGGCGCTGCGCGGCCAGATCGAACAACTGAACGCCGATCTCGGTGCAGTCAATTTCCGGCGTGTCCGTCGTGCCGACGGCATCCGCGCTGCTGCGCTCGCGCGCGCCGGATCATTGCACATCACGAGTATCGCTCAGGATGGAGCTGTCTTCATCCTCGACGGTGAGGCTGAAGACGAGACTCTGGTGTTGGACTATGCCCGGGCGCTCCAGTCCACCGGGCAGTTTGCCAACGTGCGCGTCCTCTCCATCGTCAGCGCCGACTCATCCACCCCCAACATCCGGTTTTCGATCAAAATGGAACAATGAACGAGGCCGCAGAGCGACAATTCCTAGCATCAGGTTTGCACAGCGCCTTAACAACCGCATAACTGGAATTCGGCTTCCCGCGCCACGCGGATACGGAGTAGCCGCCCGTCCCGCCAGCGCACCTGTGCCTCGTTGAAGCGGCGGCACG
>DAOUBA010000066.1:0-29428 GCA_034432855.1 Anaerolineae bacterium
GGGCTGGAGACGGCGATGTTCAACTTCTTCGTCACAGGCTGGGTTTACAGCAGCCTGTTCCTCGCTCCCAATACCTCGCGCTGGCTGGGCTGGATGGCCGTGACCGCCATCCTGACCGGGCTGACGCGCCCCGATGGGATTCTGTTCATCGCGGCTACTCTCTTCCTCGGCCTGCTACATCTGCTCGGCCACTACAAGGCCGACCGTTTTCGATTCTGCCTGCTTGCACCTTTTGCGCCATTCCTGGCGACGGTTGCACACTTCCTCTGGCGACGGTTCACCTACGGCGAATGGCTGCCCAACACGCACTTTGCCAAGTACGTGGCTCCATGGCCAGAGAGCGGCGCACGTTACCTGCTCTCGTTCGTGATCGAGTACGCGCTGTGGTTCTGGCTGGCGCTGCTGCTCGTGTTCCTGGTAATCGGCCTGCGCAGCCTGTTACGGCGTACACCGCTCATCTCCAGGCTTCAGGCGTGGCTACACGATCCGCGCCCCGCCCAGCCCTTGATCGCATTGACCGTGATCGGCGCACTCGCGGCTCACTTTGGATACTACACCCTCATTATCGGCGGCGATCTGCTCGAGTACCGTGTGTATAGCCACCTCGTCCTGCTGATCTTTGTCTCCGCCGTTTGGATGCTCAACAGGCTGAACGCCAATCCCCTGCGCGCGCTGGCATTCCTGGGCGTGTTCGTCCTGTGCGCACTGCCGATCCAATGGACGCATTGGGTCGCCACCCGCGACTTGTATAGCCGTGAGGACACCTACCTGATGCGCGTCCCCATCGCCTCCTGGTTTCCCAGGGCAATACGTCCATACGTGCAAGTTTTCGACAATGTGCAGAACTGGCTCATCGGGCATTACGTAGGCAATCGTCACCAGGAACACAAGGCGTTCTACCTCTACCAGATCGACTATTACCCGCCGCGCTCTCGTGGCATCCTGCTCTCGGAAAGCAGCGACCCGGTTGTGGTCGCCGGCCCGGTGGGTGTGCCTGCCTGGGTGCTTCCCACCACCAACATCATTGACTGGTACGGCCTGAACGATTCCGTGATCGCGCGTAACCCGGTTGACCCGGCCCGCTTCCGGCGGATGGCGCACGACCGCTACCCACCGGCGGGCTACGTGCCGTGTTTCCAGCCCAACCTCAAACTGGTCGCCGCCAACAAATTCGTCGTGGCCCGGCGAAATGTTCCAGCCGATGCCCTCATCGCAGCATGCGAAAACCGCATCTGGCCACCTAACGCTGGCGATGTTGGGACCACCGACCTTATCAGCAACCTGGAGATTAGCAGCAACAATGCGCCGATGGTGGATTTCTATCTCTGGAACGTCTGGCCGCCAGATCCCCTCTATATGTACTACGTGCCGCTGGAGCAGGACGCTACGGCGTTGAACGCCGACATGCTCGCAGCCTTCCCCAATTACACCGGACTTGGCTGCATCGCGATCCCTCCTGCAGAGCAACTGGCTCGACGCGAGAACGGGCAGCCGCCGCCTTACCTGTTCGCCTTCCTGCCGGCGGCTGAGCGCCCGCCGCTTGACGAATTGGCCGGCCCGTTCCCCTGGACGCAGATCGTCACCGAGCGCCGCCAGGAGGTCCCCATCACGTACAACCTGGGCTATGCTGCGCCGGCTGGACTCGAAGCGTGGCCCCAGCCCAGCCATCCGTTGACCGCAACGTGGGGAAACGGGATCAGCCTGTTGGGTTACGACCTGCCGCGCACCCACTACCGGCCCGGCGAGAGAATTACCCTCACCCTGTACTACCACGTTGATGGCCCCATCGGCAGCGACTATAGCGCTTTCGCGCACCTCATAGGTTCAGCGGTGAACCCCGCCAACGCCAGCCCGCTCTGGGGACAGGACGACGGCGCGCCTTGCCGGGGTGATCTCTTGCCGATGCCGTACTGGCAGCCCGGATCGGCCATTGTCAGCAAGATGTCCATCCCAATCTCGCCCGACGTGCCGTCGGGCGATTACGATCTGACGGTTGGCTTCTACACCTGGCAGACAGGGGAGCGGGTACCGCTGTCAGGAGCAATGGCTGGGCAAGATAGCGTGAAACTGGAGACGATCGCGATCGGTGCCGACGGATGAAGACCGGGAATCACCTGTTTGTCCGCCTCCTACCTGTGCTGGGCGTATTGCTGATCACAATCTGGTTCTACGCCCCCGCGCTCCGTTTCGGCTTTATGTGGGACGATCCCACCTGGTACGGCCGGGTGATGGGCAAGTCGTTCGGCGAACTCCTCAAACCGATGCCCGACTACCAGTTTTACCGGCCGGGTGTGGCGCTGTATAACCGCCTCTTTATGCGCCAGGATCACACGTTCTCTGCGCCTGTCATGCACGCTGCCCAGATTGCCTGGCATCTGCTGAACATTGCCCTCGTCTATGCCCTGTGCCGGCAGATCGGGGCAGGGGGCGGGATCGCGGTGGCCGTCGCAGGGATTGTGGCCTGCTATCCGTTTTCACACCAGGTGGTCGCATGGGTCGCGCCCCAACAGGCTATGGTGGCAACGTTACAGAATGGGGCCTGGTTGGCTTACCTGGCTGCTCGCTGTCGTGAAAAGATGGGCTGGCTGACGGCGCTCCTCAGCCTGACGCTCTTCGTCGCCGCTCTCGTCATCCAAGAAATCACAGCGGCACTGGCGCTTGTGCCTCTGCTCATCGAGTTGCCGGGCCTGCGGAAAGTGCGGGCCGACAGCCTCGTTTCGAGATTCGGCCCGGCCCTGATGTATCCGGCCATCGCGATGGCCTTTGTGCTGGTTTGGCGCATGCTCCCGCGTCCGCCGGGCTATCCGGATTGGGGTTTCAGACCACAGGTGATCGGCTACTTGCTCCAGGGCCTCGTCTTTCCCCTTGCAGGGCGAGTGCGCGGTTATGCTCCCGGCCAGATGCCCTCCCTTCCATTGATCATAATGTTAGCCAGCCTGACCCTTGCCGGTTTACTGGTTACAGCGTGGCGTGCCGGGAGGTTGCGCCTGGCGTTGTTCGGGCTGATTTGGGCACTGCTGGGGGGTGGTCCCTCTGCTGTGGGACTGCGTTATGAGTACGTGAACACTGCACCGCGGCTGCTCTACTATTCTGCCCCAGGCATTGTCCTGCTGTGGGCCTGCGCGCTCCTGCCACCTTCAACCGGCGCTCGGGCGCGACACCTGTGGCGGACAGGCGGCGCGATAGCGCTCGGTCTCATCATCCTACAGAGTGTGCTGCTGTTGACCGGCTTCCAGCGAATGTATGCTGCCGGCGCGGCGCACATGGCGGAATTCATCCAGGTCGCCAAAAACGGCGAGCGGTTGCTCTTCGTCAACTTTCCCGATCAGTTCGCATCCAAGCGCCCACCATATCCCCTAGGCTACTGGGGTATGCTCCTGGCTCCCGGTTCGGTAGACCTGAGCGAGTTCTCGGCTCTCGTCACCGGGGAGCGCCCTATCACATTCTCCCGCCGCATGCCCTGGGTGGACGGCGGCTTGCGCGACGCCGGCCCCTATCAGGTGGACATGCGCGGCGAACTCGTGCCCGCCGATCAACTCTACCAACTGGCCCACCAGGTAGACCGGGTTTACCTCTCGCGTTACCGCACCGATGGCACGTTCGCCCTCCAGTGGGCCGGTGCCGTCGTCTCGCCGACGTTGGCTGCTCAACCGTGCCGGTTGGCCGTATTCAGCCAGACGCTGTGCCTCCAGGATGCCCAGGTGCAGCCGCAATCCGGGCGGTTGAGTATCATGCTGACCTGGACCAGTCTGGCGGGCGCGCAGCCCAACGATACCATCCTCACCCACCTGGGGCAGGTGGGCCAGCCGCCGCTCGCCCAGGCCGACGGCGACCCCTGGTTGGGCATCCTCCCGCTGACCCTGCTGCAACCGGGTGACACGATCCGCGATCACCGCATCATCTTGCTGCCGGGGACGTTGCCTCCTGGTGAGTACGAGATTCGCGTCGGCATCTACAACCGGGTCACCGGCGAACGTATGCCCGCCATGACGCCGCAAGGCGAGCCGCTGCCCGATAATGCGGTTACGGTTGGGCTCTTGCCGTAGAGGCCCACGTTGATTTGACGGCTTTGCGGCTCTGCCCTATAATCTCGAATATACGCTGGCATCAGAGGAGGCTCGCTATGAACCGTAGACGCAGGTCAACCCTGGCTGCTGGGCTGGCGTTGATCCTGCTCGGCATGCTTTTGCTGGTGGCGCAGTTCGTGCCGGGATGGCAACGCTGGTTGGATTGGCCGCTGATCATCGTCGGCGTGGGGGCATTCCTGCTGATCTTCGGCCTGCTGGCGGGAGCGCCGGGGATGGCCGTGCCCGCCTGTGTCGTCGGAGGCATTGGCGGCTTGCTGTACTGGCAGAACACCACCGGCAATTGGCAGAGTTGGGCCTACGCCTGGACGCTGATCCCCGGCTTCGTCGGCGTGGGCGTTGTCCTGGCTGCCGCGCTCGGTGAAGGAGGGCGCGCGGGGGTGAGCAGGGGGCTGTGGCTCGTCTTCATCAGCCTGGTGCTGTTCGCCGTCTTCGGCTCGCTCGCCGGCGCACTGGGCTTCCTCGGCAATTACTGGCCGGCGCTGTTGATCCTGCTCGGCCTCTTGATTCTGGTGCAAGGCGCGTTTCGCCGCCGATAGGCCGCCTGGTTGTGGTTGCCCCAACCGTCGAGCAGGTGCGCGCGGCGCTGCGCCAACCGTTGCCGGGCCTCAGGGCGCAGGTGACGATGGCGCCCTCTCCGTGCCTGTTTGAACCGCCGGCGGGCGTCGAGCCGCGCCAGGCCGGTGTGCTGCTGCTCCTGTACCCTATCGGCGATGCGCTGCACCTGGTCCTGACGGTACGTACGTCCGGCCTGGAACACCACGGCGGCCAGATCGCGCTCCCCGGCGGTGGGTGGGAGGAGGGAGACGCCTCGCTTCGGGAAACCGCATTGCGCGAGGCGCAGGAAGAGATCGGGGTCGTGGCCGATACGCTAGAAATCATCGGCGCCCTCACGCCCCTCTACGTCCCGACCAGCCACAATGTGATTCACCCGTTCGTCGCCTACACGCCCTGTCGTCCGGACTTTCGGCTCGACACAAGGGAAGTAGCCGCGTTGCTGGAAGTCTCCTTGAGCCTGCTCCTCGATCCAGCCACGCGGCGCGAGGAAGATTGGTTCTGGCACGGGACGACCTTGCATGTCCCCTTTTACGCCGTAGGAGAGCACAAAATCTGGGGCGCTACCGCTACCGTACTGGCGGAATTCCTGGCGTTGCTTGGAGACCCTCTTCGCTAGACGCCTGTCACGTACCGGCGGCTATCCGTCAGACTTCGACGCCCGCCTGACGAGCGATCATCAAATTGGCCCGCAGCAGGGCCTCATAGTTTTCGCCGGCGTCGAGCCACCAGCCCTCCACGATCTCGTATTCCATCTCGCCACGCTCGATGTAGGCATTGTTCACATCGGTGATCTCCAATTCGCCGCGTGCAGAGGGCTTGAGCGTCTTGATGATGTCGAACACGTCTGGGGGGTACATATAGACGCCGATCACGGCTAGATCGCTCGGCGGGTCTTTCGGCTTCTCGATGATGCGCTTGATCTTGTTCCCCTCGACCTCGGCAATCCCGTATTCCCACGGGTGTTCGACGCTCTTGAGGAAAATCCGGCTGCCCTTTTGTTGTCGGGAGAAAGCCTCGACGCCCTTCTTGATTCCGTTCTGCAAGATGTTATCGCCGAGGACAACGACGACTTTCTCGTCTCCGGCAAACTCCTCGGCCAGCCCCAGCGCCTCGGCGATGCCGCCCTCGCCTTTCTGGTAGGCATAATGGATGCGCGAAAGGCCAAAGTCTTCCCCATTCCCGATGAGACGCAAAAAATCGCCCGCGTTGTTTCCGCCGGTCACGATGAGAATATCCCGGATGCCAGCCTCGACCAGCATCTCGATGGGATAATAGATCATCGGCTTGTCGTATATAGGCAGAAGGTGCTTGTTGGTGATCCGCGTCAGCGGGCGCAGGCGCGTGCCTAGACCCCCGGCTAATACGGCTCCCTTCATGGATGATAGTCCTCCTCACATGCCAAACGCACGGGCGGGATTGGTCACGGTCATGAGATGTACCAGTTCATCGGTTACGCCGCGGGCGCGCAGGGCGGGGATGAACTCGTCCACCAGCGCCGTAAAGCCGCGAATGTCGCCCCCTGCCGGCCGACCGCCGGGTTGAGAGGCATCGTACCAGCCCGCGTCGTGCGAGAGCAGGACGTGCTCTGCGTAACCTGCCTCGACCAGCGCAAGCACGTCCTCCACGAGCACGTCCTGCGCCTGGAATGCTGCGCCCACGGTGTCGAACTCGACATAGGCGCCACGCCGTGCCGCTTCCAGATGAACGGCGCGGTCGGGCTCGGCCTGAGCGTGTACCCAGATGAAGCGGTGCAGATCGAGACCGGCTGCTTCGAGTATCTCCATCTCACGCCGCGCGTTTGCCCCGCCGATGGTGTGGCAGGCGATGGCCGCACCGGTGCGGCACGAGGCCAGTGCAGCAGCCCTGAGGTTACGCTCTTCCAGCGGCGTGATCCCCTCGTCGCTCACGGCGATCTTGATGAACCCGGCGCGGATACTGGTTCCCTCGATACCTTCAGTCAACTCGCGCACCCACATCTCGGCCAGCGGCTTGGCCTCCATTTCGCGCAGGGCCGGCGGGATGAAGGCGTCGCGGTAGACGCCGGTCGGCGCGACGATGTGAACAGGCGTTGCCTCGGCCAGACGCTGCAACATGGCGACATTGCGGCCCACGCCGACGGTGGAGCACTCGACCAGCGCCGTCACCCCCGCTCTGTGGGCCGCTGCCAGGTAAGGGGACATCGTGCGCACCACAGCCTCAGGATCGGCCTGCGCATGTCCCGGCGCCAGCGGCCCGCGAAGATCGGTGAAGAGATGCTCGTGTGGCAGGATCAGTCCCAGACGTTCGGCTGGAACGGGGCCTTTGACCGTCTGGATTATAGAACTCATTCGTCTACTCCGTGATAGTAAACATCCCACCCAAGATAGTTGTCGAGCGCCTCGACCACTGCGTTGGCGACCTGCGAGAGGTTGATGGCGACGTGATGCTCAAAACCGCTCGCGCAGATGTGCCACAGCAGCCTCTGGAGATCGGGGATGTAGACGACGCCATAGCCGCCGAAGGTGTCGAGCGGATCGTCGGTCAGTTTTCCCTCGCCCACGTAAGCCGAGAGTTCACCGAACTCGTCGTCGGTGGCGACGCGGCAGAAGGTGAAGGGCCCGGTCTTCAAACGGCCGACGATGGTTCCGTAAGTATTCTCCTTACCGACCGTCCCGGCGATGATCTCCTGATAGTCCATCTTGGGGTCGGCGGCGAAAAAGTGTTTGGGCAGGTTGCTGCAATGGAAGATGACCGCCTTATCGGGATCGTCGCCATAGTTATTGTTCCAGTCTACCAATGCGCTGGGTGCGCCGGAAGCCAGTTGCAGCGCCAGCATGCCGACGACACCGGTGATGTCGGTCTCACAGGCGCTGGGCAACAGATTGTTGCTGAGCATGCTCATGATCGTGCAGGGCACGACGCCGAGGTTCTCCTCCATCGAGGTCCAGCACTGGATGGCGGTGGCGACCAGACGGTTCTGCTGCATCCACTCATCCACGACCACGCCGAAGCGGGCCATCTTGTTCAGAGCTGCTGCGGGCACTCCTCGCGTGCGTGCATAGCTCTCGATGGCTTCGCGTTTGGCGCGCACGGCCTGCGCATTGTCGTCCAGCCGCTCCATCCGTCCAAAGACCTCGGAGAGGTCGAGCGTCTCGACGCTGATGCCGGCGCGTTCGAGGAGTTTTTCGCTAAAGCGCACGGTGTTGAACGCAGCCGGACGGGCGCCCAGGCAACCGATGCGGATGTTGCGTAGGCCGCGGACCACACGGCAGGTGGCGACAAAGTTGCGCAAGTCGGCGCGGAAACTCTCACTCTCGGGGTCTACTGTATGCAGCGTGGTGAGCGTGTACTGGAAGCCGTACTGGCGCAGGTTATTGCAGACCGACATCTTGCCGCAGAAGGAGTCGCGCCGGTCGGCGATTGTCATCCGGCCTGCCTCATCGGGGAAGGCGTGGATCAGGATAGGCACATCCAGCCCCGACCAGCGTATGACGTTGGCGACGGCGCGTTCGTCGCCAAAGTTGGGCAGCGTCACCAGCACGCCGTCAATTTGATCGCGGTGCTTTTTGAACAGCGCGGCGCACTTTTCGGCGTCGCTCAGGCTCTCGACGCTGCCGAAGGTGGTGTCCTCCGGTGTCAGGGCAATGGCCTTGATGCCCTCTCGCTTCAATATCTTGAGGATGGTCTCACGGCCAGTCTCGCAGAGATGTGCGGGAAAGAACCCGCGATTGCCGACGATAACGGCTAATGTAGGTTTGTTCATTGTGTTTGCCTCCTATTCCGGGCCAGGCCCTCGCTGAAGCGGGGCGTCTGCCCTTAATAATATTTTTGTCCGCGAAGATTATTCGATGGAGCGCCCGGCTTCGGGCCCGGAATCCGATCTGGGCCAACCCTTTGCTGAAGCGAGGCGTCCGCCCTTTAAGGGGGGGCTGAACATACTTAGTATATACAAAATGCAGCATAAAGGCAAACGGGATGTGGTTACTCGATTTGTACTTCTCTGTACACCGCCTCTACCTCGGCACGACTGCCGAAACTGACCCCCTCGCGCATCGCAGCAGCGGTGCCCATAGCTACACTCCAACGGGCCATTTCCTCCAGTGGTAACCCTTGCTGCAATGTCCACGCCAGGCCTGCCAGCAGCGCATCGCCTGCGCCGGTAGGATGTCGTACCGGCGCGCGTGGCGGCCTTGCCCATACCTTCCGCTCTTTTGAGGCCAGCAGTAGCCCGTCGGCACCCAGCGAGAGCGCCACCAGTGCGATGCCCTGGCGCAGAAAGGTCTCGGCAGCAGCATACGCATCGGCGTCCGAACGGATCTCGTGCCCTGTGACCTCCGCGGCCTCGGTGATATTGGGTTTCACTAAGTAAGGTCGGGCTGCGCATCCCAGTCGTAGCGGCTCTCCGCTCGAATCGAGAAGCGCCCGTGCTCCCCCGCCCTGTACCAGCGCGATGAGGCGCGTATAGAAATCGGGCTGCACACCGGTAGGCAAGGTGCCGGAAAGCACCCAGATGTCACCTGGACGCACGCGCTCACGCGCTCGCTCGCAGAAAACGTCCACTTCCTTTGTTTGCACAATAGGGCCGGCCTCATTCACCTTGACGTAGCGCCCCGTATCCGCCTCGATGATGACGGTGTTCGTGCGGGTCTCGCCGCCAACATAGAGAAACCCGGTGACAATTCCCAGATCACTCAGTCCGCGTTCCAGCATCTGACCCGTCGCCCCGCCGACGAAGCCCATCGCCACACTCTCCACTCCCAGAGCGGCCAATGCCCGCGAGACGTTGAAGCCCTTGCCGCCCCAATCGAGCTGCGAGGAGGTGGCGCGGATGACCTCGTCGAACGCGATACGCGGCACGGTCAGCGTGCGATCCAGTGCAGGGTTGGGGGTTACGGTGACGATCATGGCTCCATCCGGTAGACACCAGCCGATACACCAGGGAGGTGGAGGACCCAGCGATCCCCTTGTTGCGTGATGGCTCCATTCACACCATAGAGCGTTTCCGGCGACGCAGTGAGCGTGCCCTCGGGCAGGGGAATCTCGACAGAGCGGGCTGCCGGGTTGAGCGCCACCAGGATGGCCTCGTTGCCCTGTATGCGCTTGTAGACAAAGGGATACTGACCGCGTTCGGCGTAGACCGGTACAAAGTCGCCGCTGGCGCAGAGCGCCGGATGGCTTTTACGCAACGCGATCAGGCGGCGCACGCGGTTGAGCAGCGAATGCGGCTCGGCTTCCTGTGCGGCGACCGTGGGGCGATCTGGGCGTGCATCTACCGGTAGATAGAGTTGCTCTGGTGACGCGCTCGAAAAGCCTGTGTTGGGGGAATCGTCCCACTGCATCGGCGTGCGCGAGGCGGTGCGCCCATAACCGCCCTCTTTCGAGGGTAGGCCGGATAGCGAACGCATCCCGATCTCGTCGCCGTAGTAGATGAACGGGACGCCAGGCATCGTGAGCAGGAACAGGAAGGCCAGTTCCAGGTCGTCGGCATCGCGTCCGTTGCCGAGGCGCGGGTTGATGTCGTGATTGCCTGTGGGGATGGCGATCAACCCATGGCCTCTCACTGCCTCATAGTGCGCCATGTACTCGTCCACGAACAGGGAAATGTCGCCGCTCCCGGCGCGGTCGAAGAAGACCGGGCTGCGCTCGCCATTCTCGATCGGGACAAGCCCGCCCATCCCACGGAACAGCGACATGTACCCCGGTGAGCCGAAAGGCAGCATAAAGTCCATGTGAAACCCGCCCTCGGCAATAGCCACAGGGGGGTTACTCCATTCGGAGACCAGGGCTGCCTCCGGGTAGTCGCGATCCAGCCAGGTGCGGATTTCGCGCCACAGTCGTGCCGTCTCGCGGCCTCCGGTGTCGTTCTTGACCAGCGATCCGGCCATATCCACGCGAAAACCACTTGCGCCCAGATCGAGCCAGAACCGCATGATGTTGCGTAACTCTTGTCGCATCTGCTGCGGGCCCGGCGCGTTCACCGGCTGTTGCCAGGGATAGGCACGGATAGGATTGGCGAAGCCATAGTTGAGCGCCGGCTGAAAGTAGAAAAAATTGGTCGCATAGCAGCCGTCGCGCTCGGCATAGCCGCTGATGAGATGCAAGCCCGGCACATCCCATATCCATACACTGTCGGTCCAGATGTACCGGTCGGAGTACTCGTTACGTTCGTGCCTACAGGAGGCCCGGAACCAGGGATGTGCGATCGAGGTATGGCCCGGCACCAGGTCGAGCAAGATGCGGATGCCGCGCTCGTGGGCCTTGGCGAACAGCCGGCGCAGGTCATCGTTCGTACCGTAGCGCGGCGCGACTCTGTAATAATCGCTGATGTCATAGCCGGCATCCTGGAACGGCGATTCGAAACACGGATTGATCCAGAGCGCGTTGACGCCCAGCGACGACAGGTAGTCGAGTTTCTGCTCGATCCCCGGAATATCGCCGATGCCGTCGCCGTTGGAGTCGTAGAAGGATTGCGGGTAGACCTGGTAGAAAACGGCATCTTCCAGCCAGGTGGGTGTTGCAACGGGTACATGTTCGTTCGTCATTCCAAACCTACCTTGCATTTGTGAGGGCTACAGGACGGTGTCATCCAACTCCATTCCCAACTCCTCGTACAACTGCCTGCGTGATGCCTTGTCCTGCGTCAACTCTCGTCGCGCATGGTGAGCTACCTCACGGGCGATCTTGCGCGGCACGACGATGACGCCGTCGCCATCCGCCACGACGATGTCGCCCGGATGGACGACCACCCCGCCGACGCTTACGGGCACGTCTTGGGCGTCGAAGCGCAGCCGCCCCTGCACCATCTTTTGCGAGATGAATTTCGACCAGAACGGAATGCGTTGCAGGATCAACTCGTCGGTGTCACGCACGCCGCCGTTGGTCACGTAACCGCGTGCGCCGTTGCGCCACCCCGCCAGCGAGTTGTTGGAGCCCATCAGGCCGGCATCCACGCCGCTCTGGTCAATGACGATGAAATCCCCCTCTTCGATCTCTTCGATCCACGGGTAGGTGCAGACGTTTCCATAGTACCAGCTGGACCACTCGCTGTACTCCTCCGGTGACATTGCTGGGATCGGGCCTTCGTAGGGCAGGTAGCGCGCCGTGCGTGCGATGCCATAGGCGCGGGTGCGAAATAGCGGGCGGATGTCGGGCGTCATCGAGCCGTAGTGGTGCATCATCATCCAATCCATCCCGTCGCGTACATCGGCGACGCGCAGACCGGCGTACAATTCCAACAGCTCCTGGCGTTCATCGTTTCCCATGAGATTCCTCCTGATGTTACGATGCTATACGCAGCCGTATCGTCTTGATCTCGAAGGCGCGGAGGTCGAGTGCGACCTTGCCTCCGTCGCAAGATAATTCCTGCTGCTCGGCCTCTTCGAGCATATCGGTCTGCACGGCGCCTGTGAGCGGCAGTGTCGTCGTCAGCGTGCAGCGCGTGGCGGTGCGTTTGGCTTCGTACAACCGCACGATGATGTCCTTCGAGTTGTCCTCCGCCGGCTTGACCGTCTCGATCACCACATTGGGGGCATCTACGGCAAACAACGAGCGCTCCCCTGCCGCGCCGGGCGCCGTCAGCACTGGCGCGTTCAGGTCGTATCCCTCGCGCACCAGGTCGCAGTCGGCGAAGGGGCCGTTCCAGCAGTAGAAGGCGTAGGTGAATTCCTGGCGTCCTCTATCGGCAGTCTCGTCCGGCGCGAGCGGCGCACGTAGCAGTGTCAGGTTGATGCTGTTGCCCACCACGTTGACGCCGTACTTGCAGTCGTTGAGTACGGCGGCCCCGCGTCCCTCCTCCATCAGCGCCGTCCACTTGTGATTGCAGACCTCGAAGCGGTCGGCGTCGAACGGGCGGGATTTGTGGTTGGGGCGGCGGATGTGCCCGAATTGGATCTCGTGCACCGCCTCGTCGGCGTGCACCGTCACCGGGAAGTTGACCTTGAGCAATTTGTGCCTTTCTTGCCAGTCCACGACGGTGTGAAAGTCAATGCGCCGGCTGCCGCGCCGCAGGCTGATCTCCTGGGTCAGCGTTGAGTTGTGGATGCGACGCGTGAGGCGCACTTTTGCCACCAGCGGCCCGTTTGCTACGACCTCGATCTTTGCCGGTTCGTCGAGTATCACCGGGGTCAGTTCGTACATGCTGTCTACATCCCAGGCGTCCCACGCCGAGGGAACGTCCTTGTACATCCTCAGGCTGTTGCATGCGCCCGCTGCCCATTCACGTCCGGTTTCTTTGTCATAGATGCTGGTGATCGCGCCCCGTTCGTCGAACTCGACATGCAGCCGGTCGTTTTCCAGGGTAGCACGTGCTATGGAAAGCGCGACTACGGCGGGTGTGGCTGCGGCGCCACGTGTCGGGTACAGGGTCGTCCAGCCGCACGATGGTACGGTCACTTCGACCCACGTTTGCCCATCCACGACCTGGGTCGGCAGCGCGTGGCCCGCTTCGTCTGCCGCGCCCATAAACCCTTCCGGCAATGGGACTATCGCTGTGCGCTCCCAGGAAAGCGAGTTGAACACGGTCAATGCTGGATGCCCCGCTTGAGCCGCGAACCCCGCTGAAGCGGCGCGTCCGGTCAGGCTCGCTATGGCCTGGGCTGCGATCTCATCCGCCGTGCGCATCACCTCCGCGTGCGCGGCTTCGGCCTCTTCGTAGACGCGGTGGATCGAGGTGCCGGGGATGATGTCGTGGAACTGGTGCAACAGCACGGCGCGCCAGGCTTCCTCGATGCGCTGGCGCGGGAAGGCAAAGCGTTCGAGCGCCTGCGCCGCTGCGCCCC
The DNA here is from genome assembly GCA_034432855.1 of Anaerolineae bacterium. Classification (GTDB taxonomy): domain Bacteria; phylum Chloroflexota; class Anaerolineae; order B4-G1; family B4-G1; genus DAOUBA01. Next base: position 13,400 of record DAOUBA010000066.1, read on the forward strand.
ACATCTCGGACTCGCGCAGCGCGAACTCGCACTTGCGGTTGCCGCGCTTGGCGCGCGCCTGCGAGGTGTAGGTACCGCGATGGGCTTGAAAATACAACTCTCCCACATAGCGTACATCGGGCCAGACCTTTGCTTCTTGGTCCCGAAAATATTCCAGGGGGTGAGCAATCCGTACACGGGGCACGCCTTCCAAATCACGCTGGCGGCGGAGGAATTCGAGATGGTCGCGGGTGGGGCCGCCGCCGCCGTCGCCCCAGCCGAAGGGAAAGAGGCGCGTGGAAAAGCCATCTTTTTGCACGCGCTCGTTCCAGCGTTGGATCACCGAGGCGGGGTTGGTATGTGAGTTGTAGTCGTTGTGCAGGTGGGTGTAGACGCCCGTGCCGTCAATCCCTTCCCAGATGAACGTATTGTAGGGAAACGGCTCGCCGCCGTGATAGGTCCAAAAGATCTTTTGCGTGGAAAAGTACTTGATGCCACAGCCGCGCATGATCTGCGGCAGCGCGCCGGAGTACCCGAACACATCGGGCAGCCAGAGGATCTGGCACTCGACGCCGAACTCGTCGCGGAAGAAGCGTTTGCCGTAGAGGAACTGGCGGATCAGGCTCTCGCCGCCGGAGATGTTGGTATCGGCCTCGACCCACATACCGCCTTCGGGGATGAACTGCCCGGCCTTGACCGCACGCTTGATGCGCCGGTACAGGTCGGGGTAGTGGTGTTTGACCATCCAGTAGAGATGGGCCTGGCTTTGCAGGAAGCGGTACTCCGGGTATTCTGCCATCAGCGCTAGCTGTGACGAGAACGTGCGCACGCACTTGCGTTCGGTCTCCTCCAGCGGCCACAGCCAGGCCACGTCCAGATGCGCGTGCCCGAAGGCGAAGAGGGTGGGGGCGGTGGAGCCGTTGACGCATTCCAAAAGTGGTCGGAGCCGCGCACGGGCGGCGTGCACCGTTTCCAGTATCTCGTCGTGGGGCACTTCGAAATCCACGATGGTGGTAAAGTCGCGCAGAGCGGCGTCAATCTCGGCCACGCGCAGGGAGTTGGGGTCGAGATGATCGCGTAACTCGAAGAGCGTATACACGTCCAGCGCCAGTTGGTAGACTTGTTCCTCCCAGATACCAAAGGTGCTCTCGCCGACGGTGGCTTGTGTGGGGGCGGGTTCTGGGATGACCGCGCGTCCCAATGGGGCCGGGCCGATGGAGGTGACATGGGGGCCGTGACCGGCGTAGCCTTCGATCAGCACGTCGTATGTTTTGCCGGGGGTGCCTCGCCGGGCCAGCGTGATCTCGCGGTGATGGGCATCTATGGCGCCTACCGCCTCGTCGTTCACGTAAACGGCGCTTTCAGCACCGATGTCTGGCCTTAACACGATGCGCTTGCCTCGTGCCTCCGGCGGTAGTGTGACCCGCCCCTTGAACCAGCCGTACTCCCACTTGGCGCCCCAGCGAGTCCCTGGTGGCATCGGCTTGAACTCGCCCTGGAGGGCCTGCGCGGTGCTGAGCCGGTCGCGGGTCACGAAACCGGCCAGTTCGACCACGCCAAGCGGACGATAGATGTGGCGCATCAGTTCGTCGCGCCAGCGTTCGATACGGGCACGCCATTCGGGTGTGAGCATGCCTCATCTCCATCCTGCGGTGTAGAATGCCAGGTACTCGGCAAGGTTAGCCGACCACAGGCTGCGGTTGTGGCTACCACTGTGTACGACGAACTGGTTGGCGATGCCGCGCCTGTCCAGCGTCTCGTGCAGCGAATAGGTGGATGGTTGCGTCCAATCGGCGTCTCCGGTGTCCAGGTAGATGCGTAGAGCGGTGACGCCGGGGGTTTCCAGCAGATTGAACGGGTCATAGGCTGGCGGGGCCAGGTTCATGCTCAGGGCCGGGCTGTGTGCGCCGACTGCCGAAAAGACGCCGGGGTTACGGAAGGCGATTTCCAGCGACCAGACGCCACCGCGCGAGATGCCGCCGATGGCCCGTCCTTCCCATGCCGGCCAGGTACGGTAGGTTGTATCAATGTAGGGGACGAGGTCCTTGATGACCTGGCCCTCGAAGGAGCGATCGCCGCCGCTGGTGTTGACGTACAGCGCCTCGGAGCCGCGCGGGATGACGATGATGAAGGGCGGCAGGGTCCCGTTCACGATACCGACATCGGCAATTTGGGCCACTCCCAGATTGTCCCAATCTGCTGCCTCTGGGGGCCAGCCGTGCAGCAGATAGAGCACCGGGTAGCGCCGGTCGCTCTCGTCGTAACCCGGCGGAAGGTAGATGCGGTAGGATTCTTCGATGCCGCTGACCTGGCTGAAGTAGGTGTGTTGTTCCACCCGGCCTGCCAGCGGCGTGTTGGCCAAAGTCGCAGCGACGGCGGCGGCTTCGATAGCGGCGGCTATCCCTGCCACGTCTGGTGTGGGAGTGTCTGTAGGCACAGGCGTTAGAGTTGGCGTTGCGCTTGCAGTTGGGTCAGGGGTGAATGTCCAGGTGGGGATCGGCGCAAAGGTGGGGGTTGGCGTCGGTGAGGGTAGGGGGGTGAACGTCGGCGTAGGGGTAGGTGCCGGCGCCGAGATCGGCTTTACCATGATCCATAGCGCAACCAGTGCTGCCAGAGCCGCGACTCCCAGACCGCGTGTAAGCCAGGATATCAGATCGCGTTGCATAGATTATTCCTCGATGCCCAGCCGACGGCGGGTATAGGGAATCAGGCCGCCGGCCGTCAAGATTCCGAGTATCGTCTCCGGAAAGGGCAGGAAGGTAAAGATGTCTCTGGTACTGCGGATCTCGCCTGCCTGCAAGTCTATCTCGATTTCATCACCGTGCTCCAACGCATCTACTGCCGCCGGACACGTCAACGCCGGCAGTGCGTTGTTGATACAGTTGCGATAATAAATGCGGGCGAAACTCCTGGCGACAATGGCACCAACACGCCGCGCTTTCAGACAGGTCACGGCCTGCTCGCGAGAACTCCCGCAGCCGAAATTCCTGCCGGCCACGATCACGTCACCGGGTTGCGCCTTGGCGCCGAATGTCGGATCCAGATCCTCCAGCGCATGCTTTCCCATTTCTGCCGGATCGGTCACGGTGTAGGTGTATTTGCCGGGAAAGATCACATCGGTGTTCACGTCGTCGCCGTATTTCCAAACTCGGCCCCTGATCACCATCTTGGTTCCTCGTTGCACTTGTTCACGCATCACGTTTCACGTTTTACGGGGTACGCGAAACGTGATGCGTGAAACGTGATAGGTCGTCGGGATGCACGATTTCTCCGGCAACCGCGCTCGCCGCCACGACCAGCGGGCTTGCCAGGTAGACCTCGCTTTCTTTGGTGCCCATACGTCCCTGAAAATTGCGGTTGGCGGTGCTGATGACGACCTCGCCTGTGGCAGGGATGCCCAGGTGGTTGCCCATACACGGCCCGCAGCCGGGGCTTTCGACCAGCCCGCCGGCTTCGACGAAGGTGCGGATGTAACCTGCGTCGAGCGCGGCGAGATAGACTTCCGATGAGGCCGGGATGACAATCAGCCGGACCCCTGGCGCGATCCTGCGTCCCTCCAGTACGTGTGCGGCCAGAGCCAGGTCCGAAAGACGCCCGTTGGTGCAGGTGCCCAGGAATGCCTGGTCTATGCGCGTCCCGGCAACTTTCCGTATCGGCGCGACGTGATCCACCGTATGGGGCCTGGCAACCATCGGCTCTATAACCGTCGCATCGTACTCGACAACGCGCGCATAGTGGGCATCGGGATCGGGATATATGGGGTCGTACGGCCTGCGTGCCCGCCCAGCCAGCCAGGCGAGAGTGGTTTCGTCGGGTGGAATGTAAGCGTTCTTTGCTCCCATCTCGGCCATCATATTGGCCAGGGTCATTCGTCCATCTATGTCGAGCGCGACGATGCCCTCGCCAGACCATTCGACCGACTGGTATAACCCCCCGTCGGCGCCCAGGTGGCCGATGACGGCGAGCGCCAGGTCCTTGGCGGTCGCGCCGGGGCGCAGACGCCCGCGCACGACGATCTTGAGGCTTTCCGGCACGCGCAACCAGATACGGCCCGTCGCCATGATCGCCGCCATCTCGCTGCGCCCGATGCCTGCGGCGAAGGCGCCAAAGGCACCGGCGGTCGGCGTATGCGAATCGGCGCCGATGACGAGCGTTCCAGGCAGGTCGAATCCCTCTTCGGCCAGCACTTGATGGCAGACGCCGCGCCCCACGTCGTAAAAGTGCGCGATGGCCTGCTCGGCGACAAAGCGGCGGATGGCCTTGTGATTTTCTGCGTGTTTGGTCGTCGGTGCCGGACAGGCATGGTCGAGCACGATTACGTGAATGTCGGGATACGCCACGCGCGGTGACCCGATCTGGTGGAACACCTCGACAATTGCGGCCGTGTTATCGTGGCTGAGCGCCACGTTGGGCACGACCTCGACGATCTGGCCGGGGGTGACGGCAGGCAGGCCGGCTTTCTGTGCGAGGATTTTCTCGGCAAACGTCTGACCCATTGGAGCGCATTGTACCGCATTGGGGGACGGTTGGCAAGTGACGCTATGATGCCGGGGCTTGTGCCACGCTGCGAATCGAATATAATCGGGGCACGGAGCGACAGGCAATGGCACGCGACGGAAAGGACAGGTTGATGATCCTCCTCGAAGGGAACATTGGCGCCGGGAAGACCACGGTCGGCACGGCGCTTGCCACTTCCGGCGACTTTGCCTTCATCGAGGAGCCGACGGCGGTGTGGCGGGAGGGGTTCGCGGCCAACATGCTGGAACTCTTTTACCGCGATACGCCGCGTTGGGCGTTTACCTTCCAGATATGTGCTTTTGTTACCCGAGCCAAGACGTGGCACGAGATTTCGATGCTCACCGATCATCACCGGGTTGTCCTGGAACGCTCGATCTTTTGCGATCGTCACGTCTTCGCCGAGAACTGCTACCGCACCGGCCTGTTCTCGCTGTCCGAGTACCAACTCTATTGCCGCTTGTGGGACTTTATGATGTCGCACTACTGTGATGAGCCTGACCTGATCCTGTACCTGCGCACACCGGCGGCGGTGTGCCTGGAACGGCTCAGAGCGCGTGCCCGCCAGGAAGAAGTCGGCGTCACGCTTGAGTATCTCCTACAGTTGGAAGCGTTGCACGACGAATGGCTGCTCGGCGATCCGCGTACGCTCGTGCTCGACGGCGAGCGGCGTTGGAGCGCGGAGGAAGTCAGGCAAACGGTAGAGTCGCGCCTGGCCGGGTCGCTATGAAAGCGGACTGAAATGCGCCCGCCCCACGAAGATTTGTGCCCGCTGTGCTATTGGGCTATAATCATCGTGTCGAACAGTCAAAAAGAGGAGGCCTGAAATGAAACAGCGAAAGTTGGTCGTGTTGGTCGCAGTGACGTTAGTGGGCGCGCTGGCGTGCTCGGTGGGAGGGTTGGGCGCCGTCCGCGGGACAGGCAGCGTGATTCAGGAAGAACGCCCAATCGGCCATTTCAACGGTGTGACGCTGGCGACGCTCGGCAATCTCTACATCGAAGTGGGCAACGAAGAGAAATTGGTCATCGAAGCGCAAGAAAACCTGATCCCGTACTTCGAGACCACGGTTACCGGCGAAATGCTCAAGATCAAGGCGCGCGACGGCGCCAACCTCAACCCCACGGCGCCGGTCAATTTCTATCTTACCGTGAAAGAGATTGACACGCTTGTGCTCACCGGCAGCGGGAACATCGAGGCACCGGCCCTGCGGGCCGACGAGTTCTCGGTGGAGTTGGCTGGCTCTGGCGACATCGAGATTGCTGGTGTGACGGCGGACGCTCTCGAAGTACAGATCTCCGGTTCGGGGACTTTGCGTGCCTCGGGAGGCCGGGTTGAGAAACAGGAAGTCACCATCAGCGGCTCCGGCAAATACGAAGCGAGGGGTTTGCAAAGCAATGAGGCTGACGTGACGATTTCCGGCAGCGGCTCGGTGACCATCAATGTCCGCCAGAATCTGGAGGTCAACATCAGCGGCAGCGGTTCGGTGCGTTACGTCGGCAATCCGCGGCTCGACAAGTTGACGGTTAGCGGCACGGGTACTATCGAGCAGATCGGCGAATGATTGGGGGGAAATGATGCAGACGTTGAAACTGGGAATTGTAGGGGCCGGTTTCGTGGCCCGCTTCCATGCCCGCGCGCTCAGGCAGTGCCGGGGTGTCGAGATAGCCGGCGTCACTTCGCGGACCAGGGAGCGTGCCGTCGCATTCTCCCAGATGGTCAGAGATAGCGGCCTGGGCGAGTGTGTCGTGTACCCCAGCGTGGCCGAGATAGCAAATCACGTGGATGCCATCCTGATCGGCGCCCCCAACTATGTCCGCGTCGAGATCGTCGAGCAGATCGTGGATGCGGTGAAGAAGGGCGCTGTGCTCAAGGGAGTGATGTGCGAAAAACCCCTGGCGCGCAACGTGAAGGAAGCGCGACGCATCGTCTCGCTGGCCCAGGAAGCCGGACTCAAGACGGCCTACCTGGAGAACCAGATCTTTATGAAGCCCGTCCGCGTGCAACTGGCGCAGTTGGCGCCGCAGCAAAGGACGATGGGGCCGCTGGCGCTGGCACGTTCAGCAGAGGAGCATGGCGGCCCGCATGAGGCCTGGTTCTGGGATCCGACGCGGCAGGGTGGGGGCGTGCTCTGCGATATGGGGTGTCATAGTATCGCTGCCGGCTGGCATGTGCTGACTCCCATTGGGAAGCCGTTGACCTTCCTGCAGCCTATCTCCGTCTCCGCCGATTGTGCCCTGCTCAAGTGGGGGTTGCCGCAATGGCGGCAGAAACTGCTGGAGAAATACGGCGTGGATTACGCCAAAACCCCGGCAGAGGATTTCGCTACCGGTATCGTCACCTACAGGAACCCCGAAACCGGCCAGATTGTCAAGGCGCAGTTCACCGACTCGTGGATGTTCGAGAAACAGGGGCTGCGGCTGTTTATGGACGGCATGGGCCCCGGTTATGCCTTCGAGATCAACACGCTCAACTCGACGCTCCAGGTGTTCATCGGCGACGTGGCGGCGGAGGCGGTTGCCGATGCAGAGGCGGCGCTCGAAAAGGCAACGGCCTCGCGGGGCTTGCTGGCGGTGCAATACAACGAGGCCGATCTCTACGGCTACACCGACGAGGACGAGGACGCCATGCAGGCGTTCCTGGCAGGGCGTGATGGCTTCCTGCCGTGGAGTTACGGGCTGGAGGTCACGAAACTGGTGATGGCCGCCTACATGGCCGCCGAGCGGCGCAAGACCATTGATCTGACCGATCCTGCCATCCAGCAGGAATTGGAGACCTACGTGCCGCTTATCCAACAGGGCCGGGGCGCCGAGGTGCTCTTGTAGGATAGACCATGCCCCGTCAAGCCATTCCCTTCGACCGGCTGCTGGTGAGGCCATATCACCTCTGGCTGAACCAGTGGTTGCTGTTGACCGCCGGTGATTTTGAACAAGGCCACTTCAACTCGATGACCGTCGCCTGGGGCAGCCTTGGGGCGATGTGGAACAAGCCCTTTGTGCAGATCGTCGTGCGTCCGGTGCGCTATACCTATGAGTTCATGGAGCGGTATGACACCTTCACGCTCTGCGCGTTCCCGGAAGCCTATCGCAAGGCGCTAAACTTGCTGGGCAGCAAGTCAGGGCGCGACGGCGACAAGATTGCCGAGTCCGGCCTGACGCCCATCCCTTCCACGAGGGTGGCCGCGCCCGGTTTCGCCGAGGCCGACCTCATCATCGAGTGCCGCAAAATCTACTGGGACGATTTCGACCCGGCCCATTTCCTTCTTCCCGAGATCGAGCGGAACTATTCACAGAAGGACTATCACCGCATCTACTTTGGTGAAATCGTAGCGACCTATGGAGACGAGGTATATGCGGCGTGATACAATCCTGGCGATCTTGCTGATGCTATCGGTGGTGTTTCTGGCAGGCGGATGTGCGACTCCGACCCCTGTTCCTACAGCCCTGCCGACGGAGCTGCCGTCGCCGACACCCCAGCCCACTGCTGATCCTTGGGACCCGTTTGTGCTGAACGCACGCCTGGGACGCGGCATCAATCTGGGCAATGCGCTCGAGGCCCCCAGGGAGGGGGACTGGGGCGTGATTCTATATGAGGAGTATTTCGCGCTCATTGACAGGGGGGGATTCGACTCTGTGCGCATCCCCATCCGCTGGTCGGCCCACGCGGCGACTGAGGCGCCTTACACGATTGACCCGGCCTTCTTCGAGCGGATAGATTGGGTGGTGGAACAGGCGCTTTCCAGGGGATTGCTGGCGATTATCAATATGCATCACTACGAGGAGATATTCGCTGACCCGCAGGGAGAACGCGATCGTTTCCTGGCGCTGTGGCGGCAGATCGCGGAGCACTATCGGGACTATCCGCCGGAATTGCTCTTTGAAATCCTGAACGAGCCGCACGATGCGCTCACGGCGTCAGGCTGGAATGCGTTGCTCGCAGAAGCCCTCGCGGTGATCCGCGAGACCAATCCGACGCGTGCCGTCGTCATCGGCCCGGCCAACTGGAACAATGTGAACGCGCTGGGTAGCCTGAAATTGCCGGAGGATGATCGCCGCCTCATCGTCACCTTCCACTACTATGAGCCGTTCCGCTTCACCCACCAGGGCGCCGAGTGGGTGAATGGCGCCGATGCCTGGCTGGGCACGACCTGGGAGGGCAGCGAGGCGCAGAAGCGTGTGATCGCTACCCATTTCGACCGCGCAGCGGAGTGGGGGCGTGTGCAGAACCGGCCCATGTACCTGGGCGAGTTCGGCGCCTACAGCAAAGCCGATATGGAGTCGCGTGCGCGCTGGACGGCTCTCGTTGCCCGTACGGCAGAAGAGCGTGGCATCAGTTGGGCCTACTGGGAATTCTGCGCGGGTTTTGGCGTCTTTGATCGCACTCGGGGCCGGTGGAACGAGCCGCTATTGACGGCTTTGATGCCGGCGGGTTCAGTTCCTTGATTCCTGTACCGACTCGCTGAGATGAAAGGGGGTGGTGCACTGAAGGATGTCTGAGAGAACAGACGTAGGTTGAAAGGCGCTTTTACAAACATAAGGAGATACCGCAATGGACTTTGAAGGCTACTGCGTCAAGTGTCGCAAAAAGCAGATGATCAAGAACGGCGCGGTCGAGGAGACGGGCAAGGGCCGGCGGATGGTCAAGGGTACCTGCCCGGAGTGCGGTACAAAAGTGACCCGGTTCATGTCTGGCAAGAAGGCCGGCTAGGACCGAGTATAAAACAATTCTTGCACGGTTTTGCCGTGCTGTTTAGTCTGCCCTCGTTGGGGTTTGCGTCTGGCGAGGGCAGATTTTTATCCCAGGCTCTCCAGCACCTGCGTCAGCACGTCAATCCCGCGCCGGAACTCTTCGATCTCAATATGCTCGTCGGGCGTGTGATCAAGCGCCGAGTCCCCGGGCCCGTAAGCCACAATCGGGCAGCCCCAGGCCGGCCCCACGGTGTTCATATCCGATGTCCCCGTCTTTAGTTTGAAGCGCGGCTCTCCGCCGTGTGCGCGGATGGCTTTGAGTAGGGCGCGTACCAGCGGCGTGTTCTTTTCCGCCTGATAGGGTGGGTCGCTCGGCGAGTAGGTCAACTGCGCCCCGTCGCTCCATTCGGCCATTTTGTGCTTGAGCACGCCCAGGTTGAACTCCGGCGGCAGGCGCAATGCGATGTCCATCTCGACGCCCTCGCGCAGCCGCTCGCCGAAGGTGCGGAACTCGCGCAGTGCCGGATCGAGGGTGTCGAAGCGGTTGGCGCGCCCGCCGTTGTACTCCTCGCTATAGGTCACCAGGCGGTTCCAGAACGTCACGGCCTTTTCTGCCGGGCCGGGCTGGTTGCCTGCGTCATGGCCGCCAGGCTGCATCCAGCGATAGTCCACACAGACACGGCCTTTATAGCCCACGGTGATCCCCTGCCAGCCGCTCGGCTCGCCGATGATGACGCAGTCAGGCGGCGGCAGGACCTGCGCCAGGTGGCGCGCGCCTTTGCCGTTGTGCTCCTCCTCGACCGCGCCGATGACGAGGAGGCGGGCGCTTTTCAACTGTGGTGCGGCGTGTGCCGCCGCTATGACGAATGCAGCCAGTGGCCCCTTGGCGTCCACCGCGCCGCGTCCATAAAGCCGGCCCTCTCGTTGCCGCACGTGGATCTGGCCTGGGACAGTGTCCATGTGTCCTAGGAGTACGATCTCACGGGGAGCATGGGAGTCGCCTATGGTGCCGAGCACATTGCCGACGCCGTCGCGGTGGGCGCGAAAACCCAGCGCTGTCATTTGCTCGAGTAGAAAGCGCGCGATAGCGTCTTCCTGGCCGGATGGGCTGGGGATGGAAACTAACTCCTCGAGAAAAGCAACCTCGTCTACCATTCTCTTGTGCCTGTCACGTAGATAGGGTGAGCAGGGTCTGGCCTTGATTCACCTGGTCTCTAGCGGAGACATGCACAGTCTTGACCGTGCCATCCTGCGGGGAACATAGGCGATTCTCCATCTTCATGGATTCGAGGACAAGCAGAATATCTCCCGTCTGCACCTTCTGGCCGGCGGTCACGGCCACTTCCACCACCAGCCCTGGCAGCGGCGCCTTGATGGGGATTTCGCCGCCTGTAGTGGTTGGGGTCGTGGAGGGCCTGGCCTGTTTCCACCTGTGCTCCTCCTGTACCTGGACAGTGTATAATTTGCCCTCCAATACCACGCTGTAGGCTTCGTCTTGTTCCTCGATGAAAGTCTCGTGGGACAGGTTATCAACGAGCAAGGAATAGAGGGGGAGAGGCTCGATACGCCTCATGTCCACCTTGTGGGTTTCGCCATTGACGATAATTTCCCCTTCGCTTTTGATCTCTATGACAAACGTCTTGTTCTCGACTGTGGCCACGTATCTCATCGTCGTTACATCCTTCTCCAGCCGAGCGCATGCCACCGGCCCACTATCTTCCAGTTGGATACGGGTTGTTGATTCAGAAGCGCAGCAGCGGCCCGGGCCTCGTTGTTGCGGCGTTGGGTCAGAAGAGTGGCGGCGATCGCTGCCACTTTGAGGTGCTCTTCCAACTTTTCTTCGACCAGGGCGAAACTGGTTTCCACGAACGTGGTATCGAACTGCCCGCTCATATAACGGGCGCTGTTCATCAATTCCTGATGAAAGGGGATGGTCGTCTTGACGCCGATGATCCGGTACTCTTCCAGGGCTCGCCGCATGCGCAAAATGGCCTCGGCTCGCGTCTCGCCCCAAGCGACCAATTTGCCGATGAGGGAGTCGTAGTAGAGCGAGACCTCGAATCCTTCGTAGACGCCGCTGTCCAGGCGTATGCCAGGGCCGGTTGGCTGGTAGAGGCCGGTGATGCGTCCGATGGAGGGCCGGAAGTCGTTGTAGGGATCCTCGGCCATGATGCGGCACTCGATGGCCCATCCTCGTATACGGATATCCTCCTGTCGAAGGCGCAAGCGCCGTCCGGCGGCGATACGCAACTGCTCCCTGACAATGTCCACGCCGGTGACGGCTTCCGTCACGCAATGCTCTACTTGCAGGCGAGTGTTCACCTCCATAAAGTAAAAGTTCCCCTGGGCGTCCAGCAGGAACTCGACCGTGCCCGCGTTGGTATAGCCTGCTTGCCTGGCTACCTGCACGGCCACCTCTCCCATCTCCCGACGCAGCGCATCGTTCAAGGCGATGGAGGGCGCCTCTTCGACCAGTTTCTGATAGCGGCGCTGGATGGAACACTCGCGCTCGCCCAGGTAGATGATATGGCCATACTGATCGGCCAGGATTTGGAATTCGATGTGGCGAGCATCCTGGATGATCCTTTCGAGATAGACGGTGTCGTCGCCGAAAGCGGCCTCGGCCTCCCGCCGCGCCGTCGCGAGAGCGGCAGGCAACTCGGCTGCCGAGCGGACGATGCGCATCCCCTTGCCTCCACCCCCGGCTGCTGCTTTAACCAATAGCGGATAGCCGATGCGCCGGGCGGCGTCTTCCAGGTCTTTATCGTCCAGGCGGGCCACCGTTCCTGGAGTCACCGGGATACCGGCCGCCTGCATGGTTTGCCGGGCGGCGATCTTGTTGCCCAGCAATTCAATGGCCTCCGGCGGTGGGCCGACGAAGGTCAGCCCCGCCTCGCGGCACGCGCGGGCAAAGGCTGCATTCTCGGCCAGGAAGCCATAGCCGGGGTGAATCGCATCCGCACCGGCGCGCTGGGCCGTTTCGATGATGCGAGGGATAGAAAGATAACTCTCGCGCGCCGGCGGCGGGCCGATGAGGTACGATTCATCGGCATAGCGCACGTGGAGCGCGCTGCGGTCCGCCTCGGAATAGACGGCCACCGTCTTCAGGCCCAATTCCTGGCAAGCGCGTAGAACCCGCACAGCGATCTCGCCGCGGTTGGCAATCAGAACTTTTTTCAGCATGTTTCCTTTGGCCTCCTCGATCTCCTTAATACGCCTCGACGACTTGCCCGCCGGCCGCCTTGGTCAGGCGGTCCTCGATGGCCAGACCCAGCCCGGCGCTCCCGAACCCACGGGCCAGGATCACATCAACCTCCTGTGCGTCCAGGGCGCGCATCGCGGCGAACAGGCGAGCCGCAACGAGATTCAGATCATCCCGCGATCCCAGGTCCGCGATATTCACGGGATAGTCGGCAAAGACGGCCTTGTCCTCTGATGCGATCAGTAGACCTACTCTTTTTCCCCCCGCCAGGAGTTCGGCGAGCCGTTCTCTCATGGCAGCCAGCATCTTTTGCTCCGCGCCCTGGAAAAGGATCAGTCTGGCGCGGGGCGAGTAGTGCTTTTCCATCAGGCCAGGGGAAGGCAATCCGCCTTCGCCGTCACGCGGCAGTGGCGCGCCGGCCTTTACGACGACTTGGCCCAGCACCGCGCTCAGCGCCTCGTGGCTGGTGCCCCCTGGCCTCAAGATCGTCGGCTGCTCGCCGGAGAGGTCCAGCACGGTGGACTCCAGGCCAATGAAGGTTGTGCCGCCGTCCAGGATCAAATCCACTTGCTCCCCCAGGTCATCCAGCACGTGCTGCGCCGTGGTGGGGCTGGGGCGACCAAAGAGATTGGCGCTGGGGGCGGCGATGGGCGTTCCTGCTTCGCGAATCAAAGCCAGGGCCACTGGGTGGGCCGGCATGCGCACGGCCACCGTCTCCAGCCCGGCGGTGACGCTCATTGGCACTGTTTCCGCGCGCGGCAAGACCAGTGTGAGGGGACCGGGCCAAAAGACCCGGCTCAGGATTTCGGTCTGTGGAGGCGTGGTGCGGACTACGCCCCCTATATCCTTGATGTCGGCGATATGCACGATGAGCGGATCGCAGGCCGGCCGTCTCTTGGCAGCAAAGACGCGGGCCACAGCCTGTGGATTCAATGCGTCTGCTCCTAGCCCGTAGACCGTCTCGGTAGGAAAGGCTACAAGCCCGCCACGGCGGATGACCGCCGCTGCTTCTCGGATGGCCTCTCGTTCTGGTTGTAGCGGATTGACTTTTACCAGCACTCGGGACCTCGCCTGGAGACCCTCTCCGGTTCGGCGCAGCGAGTTGCTCGCCCACCCTACACGCCCGATGTCCAGACCTTGCTCGCGTGGCGCGGGTCACATCTGGCTCGGAATGAGGCTTTCATATTGCTCGATGGTGCCGTTGTCCATACAGCACGTGATAATCTCTCGGCCCAACGGCGCTAGCATTACCCTTGAACGCACTTTAACAACCGCACAACTGGAATTGACGGTGAAGCGGGCGCGTATGGCCACCCCCAGAAAGCCCATTCCGCCCTGCGCGAGTGGCTGTATGAGCGGAAGCGGGCGGACGAGTCGCTGACCGCGCCGGAGTTGGCGCGGGAAGTGCAAGAGCAGTTCGGGGTCGCGCTGATCCTCCGGGTGTGGTGTTTGCTATACTTGCGTCACGCTGAGATACTTCTCATACCCGATGCTTTCCAAACGCTCTGCCTTCTTCTCTACCTCTTCTCTCATTTTCTCTTTGTACTTCTTGACTTTCTCTCTAATCTCCGGATATTTCACGCCCAGAATTTCTGCGGCCAGAATTCCGGCGTTTCTGGCGTTGTTTATCGCTACGGTCGCCACAGGTACCCCCGCCGGCATTTGCACGATGGAGAGAAGAGAATCCAGCCCCTGCAAAGAGGAGGTTCTGACCGGCACGCCGATCACCGGCAAGGGTGTGATCGCAGCGACCATTCCCGGCAGGTGCGCAGCCCCGCCGGCACCGGCAATGATGACCTCGAGCCTTTCCTCGCTGTCCTGAGCATATTTGAACATCCGATCAGGCGTTCTGTGCGCCGAAACGATGGTGATTTCGTATGGGACGCCAAATTCTTCCAGTACTTCGGCTGCTTCTTTTAACACCGGCAGGTCTGAATCGCTGCCCATGATAATCCCCACCAATGGCTTTTCCATGGCGTCACCCCGTTTTTACTTTCAGGAGCGCGCGAGTTTTTTGGGCTTTTTCAATCGCGCGTTCGAGATTTTCGTCCAGGATTGTCACGTGCCCCATCTTTCTGAACGGACGGGTTTCTCCCTTCCCGTAAAAGTGAAAAGATAGCCCCGGGACGGAGAGGGCTTCCCGTAATCCTTCCAATAGAGGCGGGCCGATGTGTCCTTCGCTTCCCAAAAGATTGACCATCACCGCCGGAGACAACAATGTGGTTTCGCCCAAGGGCAGCCCGGTGATTGCCCGGATGTGCTGCTCGAATTGACAGGTCACACAGGCTTCTATCGTATAATGCCCGGAGTTGTGAGGTCGTGGGGCGATCTCGTTGATCAAGACGCTACCGTTTGCCAGAAACATTTCCACACCAAAGATGCCCACTCCGTTCAGGGCCTCGACGGCTCCCATTGCGACCTTTTTCGCTTGTTCTTCTATTTCCTTTTCGATTCTGGCCGGAGCAATCACCATGTCGCAGATATTGGCCGTCGCTTCGAAATCCATTTCGACAACGGGATAACATCTCATTTCGCCTGTAGTGCTCCTGGCCACCATGACGGCCAATTCCTTGTCATGGTCAATGTACTCTTCGATGAAGGATTCGGCTCGAATAGCCTGTGCGATATCCCCTTTGTCTTTGAGCACAATCACTCCCCGACCGTCGTAGCCGCCTTTGCGGGCTTTCTGGACCACCGGAAAGCCAAATCTCTCCAGGCAGGTAGGCGAATCCACTTTCAGGTATTTGGGAACCGGAAGCCCTTTGTTGGAGAGCAAGTCCTTTTGCGCCAGTTTGTCTTGAATGATTTCCAACACGTATGGCGATGGATGGATGCGGTGTCCTTTGTCATACAGTCGCTTCAGGACTTGCACGTCAATATGCTCGATGTCATAAGTGGTGACGTCGCTCGTTTCGACCAGTTCTCGTAATTTGCTCTCGGCATAGAAATCGCCAACGATTTGTTTATCGGCAACCTGAGCGGCCGGGCAGTGAGGCGTTGGATCCAGGACGGCGACGTAAAAGCCCATTTTCCTGGCTTTCTGCGCCATCATTTTCCCTAATTGTCCGCCGCCAATGATTCCGATCCTGGCCAGAGGGTAACGGAAATGCTCTTGAGCCACGTCCTGCTCCCTCCGTCTAGCAAATCTCGTGCACCTTCCAGTGCTCGTCCACCCACAGGCCGATGACCTCCACGTCACTCCATTCTTGACGTATGAATTTGACCGCGTCCCGTATGTGGAGCGCCTGTTCTTCTTCCGGCGCGGGATTCCCGGCGCAGTCGTAGTGTCCGACGATGGCTATAGCCCTAGAATTGTGGCGTTCGACCGATATCCTGACCCGGTCGAGAATTGATTTTACCAGATGGGGATCGCTCTGCCGGGCAAGGATAAGGTTCGGGCCCGGCTCTGTGACCATGTCCACATACTGGACGTCGAAACGCTTTTGCAAAAAGTGGATCACAGGTATTTGGATCCGTCCATCCATACAGTTGATCGCGGTGGCAAATTTCATACCACTACCTCCTAGCATTACCCTTGTACAGGCTTTCTCATTCGCATAACTGATTCCTAGACGCAAGTCTCCGGGCAATCCTGGAGCTCTTTTTGGTGCTCATCGGCCCAAATCCGGCACTTTCTGCGCGGATTT
>DAOUBA010000067.1:0-12545 GCA_034432855.1 Anaerolineae bacterium
CATCCTCTGATTTCGCAGGATCGTATCCATGCCTCCGCCCTCCGCAATTGGTTGTTGACACCCCCAAGCATACCGCATTGGGCGGAGTTCGCAAGTCCCGAACCCACATGTGGGTAATCACCATATTTGCTTATCTTGAGACTTACTATATAATCTACAACCAGAGGGTGAACGGGTGACGGAGGAAGGCCGTCTCTACCTTGACTATGCCCGGCGGGACCTCCAGGCTGCGGAGAACAACTTACACCTGGGGTTCTACCACATCACCATTTCCCGCGCTTATTACGCGATGTTTTATGCAGCCAGCGCATTGCTGGTCAGCAAAGGGATCTCGCGCAGCAGACACTCCGGAGTGTTGTCCGCTTTCGGCGAGTACTTCGTCAGAACAGGGCTCATCGAACCGGAGTATGCCAAGATACTCGGTTATGCCTTCGATTCCCGGCTGGACAGTGACTATGACGTGACCTACACAGCCGAGCAAGCAGTGGCAGAGGATATTCTGGAAGCCGCACGTCAATTTGTCGCCCGCGCCGAACGCTACCTGGCACAGGAAAACCAATGAACGAGCGAAAAGACATTGCCCACCTGACCGCCCAGGAACAGGGGGCCATATACGCTTTCGTGCACAGGTTACGGGAGCACCTTGACGGTCAGGTGCTCTCCGTGCTCTTGTTCGGCTCAAGGGTACGGAACGAAGCACGGCCTGATTCGGACATAGACGTGGCGGTTATCGTGGACCGGGGGGATCCTGAAACACGCAAGGCGATCCGTTATCTGGCCGTCGAGATCTGGCTGGAGTACGGACTCTATCTGTCCACCCGCGTTTGGAGCCGTGATCACTGGCATCGCCTGGAGGCTCTTCAAACCGGTCTTTACCGCAACCTCCGGCGGGAAGGGATTGAGTTGTTATCCCTTCCATAGCCCACCAACCGTCTCCCTGCTGCTCTCCACCATAACCCCACTTACCCGTACCGCTCGCTCCGTAACACTCTCCCATAAACCTGTTGCGTTTCTCTCGCCGTCTGCTCCCACGAGAAGCGCGCCGCCTGGGCAAACCCCCGTGCCCGCATCTCCTCCCGCAGGTCGGGATCGCGCAAGATGCGGCGAAGCGCCTGGATCAGCCCTTCCACGTCGGTGGGCTCGCAGTACAGCGCCGCATCGCCGCCGGCCTCGGGAACACTGGATGCGTTAGAGGCCACAACCGGCGTGCCACAGGCCAACGCCTCCAGCACCGGCAGGCCAAAACCCTCGTAGAGGCTGGGGAAGGCCAACGCCTGCGCCCCGGCGTAGAGCGCGGGCAGATCGTGATCGGGCACGTAGCCGGGAAAAAGGACGGCGCGACGGGCCGGGGAGCGCTCCAGCGCCGCCAAAAAGCCCGTGTAAAGCCAGCCGCGCCGGCCCACGATGACCAGCGCATCGCTCAGCCTTTCGGCATGCAGCGCCTCGAACGCCGCCAGCAGGCGTGTAAGGTTCTTCCGTGGCTCGATAGTGCCAACGAAGAGCAGGTATCGCTCCGGCAGGCCATAGCGGGCGCGGACCTCAGCGACCGTCTCAGACGGCTGCGGGCAGAAGCGCGGATCGGCGGCCTCGTGGACGACCGTGACTTTTTCGGGGGGCAGGCCGTAGGCGGCGAGCAGGTCGCGCCGCGTGCACTCGGAGACAGCGATGATGTGGGTGGCCCGGCGGCAGTAGAGCGGCAACGCCAGGTTCAGATACCAGCGATTGAGCGGCTTGTGATGTTCCGGCAGATGGCGAAAGATCAGGTCGTGAACGGTGAGGACAGTGGGAATGGAACGCAGGGAGAGGAGGAGATGCTCGGTGGCGTGAAAGAGCACAGCGTCGGGGAGCAAACGGTCGAATCCTACGTGGGCCAGTTGCCCCAGCCAGACGAGCATGCGCCATGGTTTGTAGCCCAGAGCCACGGTGCGGGCCGGCAGATGCTCCAGGCCGGTCAAAGGCTCTACACCGTGCTCGCGGTTATAGAACAGGGCGTAGCGCTCGGGTGCAAGGGCGACCAGGGCGCGGGTCAGGCTTTCGGCGTAACGCCCCAATCCGGCGCGCCGGTGCACGGCGGCGGAGACGTCGAGGTAGATGACCATACCGGCAGCCGTCTGGCCCTCTACTACTGCTGTGTTGGCGGCTGATAATTGGCGCCCAGGATGATCGAGATGTCGTACTCGGCGTTGGGATTGGCGCCGTGTACGATAGCCGTCGGTGGGAGGTTGAGGACACGGGAAAGATACTCGGCAGTATAGTTCTTGCCTGTATAAACGATGATCAGCGACTCGGCATAGTCGGAGCCAGGGGCGTTATCGGCGCGTACAACTTGAAAGCCTTGCTGCCGGAGAAATTCCGCCGTGCGCCCGGCCAGCCCTTCAACTGTCGTCCCGTTCAGCACCTCGATCCTGGCCGCCTCTTCGGCCAGACGCGCTGCCGGATCGTCCGATGCCGGCGCAGGGGCATCGGCGAAGATGTAATTGCGCAGTTTGCGGATATCCTCTCGCCGCGGGATGAGCACTTCCTGGTTATCAGGCGTGGTGTAAAAGTCAACATAGTTCTCGTCAATCACGCCGTAGCGGACATTCCCCGGCGGCACCTTGTTCGCCAGGTTTGCCAGCGCGACGATCTTGTCCAGCGTCAGTTCAGGATCGGTCACCACCGAATCCTGAAGCATTGTCCACAGTTCGGGCGCCTGGAGCGCAAGTTGCGGCAGCAGGTCGAGCCGCGTGACCCGCTCGAACACCGCGCGGATAACCTGCTGCTGGCGCCTGGCGCGGTCAAAGTCGCTCCCACCATGACGGGTACGGGCGTACTTGAGCGCCAGTTCGCCGTCGAAATGCTGGCAGCCGGCCGGGATGTGCAGAGGATCGTATCCATACGCCTCGTCGGGATAGTAGGAATCGTTGATCTCTTCTTCCACACAAATGTCAATCCCCCCGATACGGTCCACCAGTTCCACGAAGGCCGCAAAGTTGACGCGCGCGTAATGGTGAATGCGGATGCCGAAATTGTACTCCACGGTGGCCGCAGCCAACGCCGGGCCGCCACCAGGGTATCCGTCCCTGTCACCGATGAAGTTGGCAGTGTTGATCTTTCCCTGCATGTTGTAAGCCCAGATCGGCACCCAGAGGTCACGCGGGATCGAGAGTATCCCACCGCGCAGCGTCACCGGATCAATCGTCAGCACCATCATCGAGTCGGTGCGCCAGGGGCCATCTTCGCCGGCCCGCTGGTCAATGCCCATCACCAGGATGTTGACCCGCTCGGTGCCCGTGTAGACCTGCTGCGGGTCTATGCGCACAGGGGGTTTCTCCTCGCTGGCGGGGGTGCGATTAATGGTGACCTCGGGAAATACGTCGGAGGCGGCGATGAATCGCCGCACCTGATCGAAGACGAACACCCCGGCGATACCGGCGACCATCAAGAAGAGCAAGAGCAAGCCCAGTGTAAAGAGCGTCTGTATGATGTTGTCGGAACGTTGCGTATGTCTTACTACACTGCGTCGCACTGTCATCCTCCTGCCAATCGGAGAGCAGCCATCTCGCCAGAAACAATGAAATTATAACACGATTGATGCAGGGAGGCAATCATCATGGCAACGAGGCCATGTAGAGTCGCCCTCCATCGAGCACGTACAGCCTTTTGCTCACTTCGTCTACAGCCAACGCCTCCAACGCGTCGAAGGCCGTGTCGGCGCAAAACTGTTGCCGGAAATTGCCATCCGGCCCCAACACGACGATCCGCCGGCTGCCCCGGTCGGCAACATAGACCGCGCCGGTCGTCCCGAGCGGATCCACGGCCAGGGCGATGGCCTGGCCGAGGCCATCGGGCACACCACGCACCTCGAACGGCTGGGGCTCACGCCCCCTATATTTGAGGATCGTACCCTCGGCAAAGAGAAGGTAGATGTTGCCGTCTATCGCCAGGTCCAGCACCGTAGCCAGCGACCGGGGAGGCGGCGTGAGGAAATAGTTTTCTGGCGGATTGGGATAACTATCCCCCTGTGGCATGTAGAGCAAGAGTTGCTCCTTGGTCGGATCCAGAATATAGAGACGACCATCATAAGAGGCCATTGTTCTGGGTGTCCCGCTCGGCGGCGTGCCCAAAAAGGCGCGCGTCGCCTGCGGCTCTCCTCCCTCGCCACCCCAGGCCGGGTCATAGATCACCAAAGACCCATTCTCCTCAAGGACAAAAAGACCGCTCGTTTGTCGTCCGCCGCTGGCATCCACCCACGTGCAGTCCACCAGGTTGCCCACCGGGGTACTCCCGATCTGCTGGCCGGTGTGCACGATGGGCAGTCCTCCCTGTTCGACCACACCATCCGCAGCCTGGTTGAGATTGAGTTGAACCACCCAGCCCGCCGTTGGATCGAGTACGAAGAGCATCTGCCCATGAACGACCAGCTGACGTGGGACTATGCCCGATCCCAAATCGTCGAGTTGCACCAGATCCAAGCGAATGACGCCATCGAGCCTGTCCAGAGCAGCCTGGGCCTGAGTTTGCAGCGCGGCGACTTCGGCATCGTTGGGTTTCTGCCCGGCAGCCTTGCCCGCCCAATCCAACACGGCCCGCCAGTGAGAACGGGCCTCCTCCGGGGGAATCCCCGGCGCCTGCGCCAGCACGGCTTCCTGCCTGGCCTGATTGATGAGGCTCTGGAAACGCGCCTGTCTGCCGAACGAGTTGTGCGCCACCACTACGACGATCGCCGTCACAACCAGGATGCCAATGGCAATCGCCATCATTACCTTGGGGTTCTCGCTGGGCACCATACGGGGCGGGCGCACCCGCTGGCGAGCCTTCCGTTCCGGGCCAGGGAGCATGCGCCGGAACAGTGTGCGCAGGCCACCGGCCAGCCCCACGCCGGCCGCGGCGATCTCGTGCCCTATGACAACGGCCATATTTCGGAAGCGCTTACCCAGATCGGGGCTTGGCCTGCGGAGCGGCTCTGGGCGTGCCGGTGGTAAGTCGGGTTGCCAACTCGACCTACGCGGCCTGAGCGGCTCGACGGCCTGACTAGGAGCCTCAACCGCACTCTGCGGCGGGGCCTCAAACTCTGGACGTGCCGCCGGGCGCTCACGGCGTGAGAAGGGCTGGGCAGGCACGCGGGTCGCCGCTACTGCCTGTGCAACCGCGGAGGGAGTAGCCAGGCGCACCACCAGCGCAGCAAAATCGGCCCCGGTCCCGACCTGTTCCAGTCCCGCCAGCACCTCCTGTACGCCAGCGCGGAGGAGCACGCGGGCCACAGCCTCATTGCCCGCCGCATCCAACAAAGCAGGCGAGGCCAGGAGCAGTGTGTCGCCGAGAGCGACGAAGTTGTGGTAGAGGCGCACGTCGGCCAGTGGCCCCATCCCCAGGTGCGGCAATGCCTCGCCTTCGGGATAACGTGCCAGATAGCCTCCGTGCAGCACGCGGGCACACGCCGGGCCAGCCTGAAGGATGAAGAGGTCCTCGCCGTGCAAGACGGCGCAGGTGAGCCCGCCATAACAACGCTCAGTAGGCGCTGCGCGCAAGTTGAACTGGAACAGGTGTCGGTTAGCGGCCGTAGCGGCCTGGCGCAGCGCAGCGGTGATGCTGCCTTCGGTGGCCCAGTACGCCTGCGCCACGACTTCACGCAGTTCCCGATAGAGGTGCGGCGAGGCAGGGCCGCTCAAATCGAGGAGCAGGAACAGACGGTCGCCCTCCCGTCCATGGGCTGCTCGCGGCGGCGGAGACAATGCCGCTGTACAAGACGCAGCATCGTCGCGACGAGCACCGCCGACGACGCGCAGAGCGCCAAAGACGGGCTCAAATTGGGTGAGCTCAGCCGGGTCAGATTGTTGTGACATGCTCATCGGTCGCATTCAGCGTCACCGTCGTTCGGAGACAGAGTGTGCAGCAGCCTGGCATCATCTCCTATCGCTTCCGCCCGCAATCAGGCCGGCCTGGAATCCGCGTCCTTCGCCTGCGGGCGGCACCCGACCCTGGACAGCAGATAATAGACTCCCGCCGCCGGCAGCAGGGCGACCACGAGCGGGAAGATCACTTCGAAGGAGAGAAGCGCCGAACGTCCCCAGGAGGCGTAAAGGATCATCGCCCACAATGCCGCCAGATTGTAGACGATGCCCACGATCAAACCCCGCCAGGAGACCAGCCGCCTGGGGTGGGAGAACACGCCCGCTAACGCCCCGCCGCCTAGCGCGATCAGCGAAGCCACGCGCGACGAGAGCATCAGGCTCTGGCCCAAGAAGCCGGCCATCATAAACGCGGGGACGACGGAGGTGAGGGCGATAATGATGACGACGAAGAGGAAACAGTAATAGCCGAAGGGGTTCCTCAAGATCGCCTCACTCCCGTGCCGGTGCGACTCCAGACACTCGCACTAACGCACCTTCGCCGCCTGCACTTTGGGCAGTATATACCGATCCACGTCGGCATCGCTCGCCGGCACGGGCACGTCGCGGAAAAGGAACCAGTGTTCGACGTGCTCCACCGCTGCGCCGGGTTGCAAGAGCACAAGCGGGCCAAGCGTCTCGATCTCTAGCATATCGGCGTTCGTAAAAGTCTCGACCGAGCAGCCGAAATCAGGATACCGCGCGCCAGAGACGTAGGTGAACTTTTTGACGAACAAATGCCCTCTGCGCGCATAGGCCACCCAGCCATCCGGCGTCATCACGCCGATTTTCTGCGGCCCCGTTGCCTTAGGATTTTGGTGTAGCAAGATGTACTTGCTGCCCCACGTCCAGCGCGGATCGGCCATATCGGTATAGGCCCATAGCGTGATGGTATTCGTCGGCAGCAGGTTTGTCTCGTGCGAGCCGCGCGGAGGGAACGGGATGATCGCTTTCCCGCCCTGCGCCATTACCGAAAGCGCCCACGGCGCCAATTCCACTGCCCACAGGTTCCTGTTACGCAAACGATGGGTGACTTTGACACGCGCCTCATTAGGCGCGAGTTGCACGTCAATCTCTTTCTGAATTCCGGTCGTAGGCTCCACCGGCTGGATGACGCGCAGCCCCCCCGCGCGCTCCCTCACCTTGACCGGCCCATTATCGGGAAAGTAGGTTCGCGGCTTGACCTCCGGCGCGTGCCACAGGCGATGACCGCCGTAGATGCGCCACTCGTCGCCGCCGACCTTGCCCAGCATGTTCTCGAACTCCTTGAACTCGTTCTCCTCGCCGACGAAGCCGAAGCGGATAATGCGCGGCCCCACGTCCGCCGTGACGGCCAGATCTACGATGTCGTTCGAGAGACGGTAACAGTTCGGCCAACCTTTGTAAGCGATTTTCTCCATAACAGACTCCTTTCCACATTGAATGAACGTGTGCAATGTTCCGGCCAGCCACTAGAATATCAGACTACGCCACGAATGTCAAGCGCAAGCACCCTGCACAGTTGGGTCTAAATACCAATTGTCTTTTGAAAGACCGCGTTTGTTTCCTGCCCACACCAGTCGAGGGGCGAGGTCTCTGCCAGAACGATCACGAGACCCACCCCGCCGGCAAGTGCTCGATGCGATTCAGAAACTGCACTCTCAGACGGCCATCGGGCGAAAAATCAACCCGGCTGACGCCCGTGTTGTTGTGTTCGTACCAGAGATTGCGACCGGGCAACTGGTTGAGAAGCGCCTTGAGCAGCGCGTTGACAAAGCCCCCGTGAGAGATAATGGCGATCCGCTCGTCCTCTGCAGCCCATTGGCGCAACTGCTCCGCCACCCGGATCGCTCGACCCTGACAGGCCGGCCAGTCCTCGCGCCCTTCTCCGCGCCACCAGCCTTCCTCTGTGACCTCTTCCGGCAACACGTAACCGGGGAACTCGGCCAGCATCTCGGAGCGAGTCTTGCCCGGACAGGCGACGATGCCACCCGCCTCGCCGCAATCCAGGTAGATGCCGCCACTCTCGTGTAGGTCAATCCAGACCTCGACCGGCAACCCCAATGCCTGTCCAACCAATTTGGCCGTCTGCAGGGCACGCCACATTGGGCTGGTGTATAGCCGCGTGATGCCATAGCCGCACTCGCCACCCGCCAGGTGTTCGGCGAGCCGCTCCGATTGCCGCCACCCCAATTCTGTGAGCGGCGGATCGCACACCCGATCCTTCTCATTGGCCAGAGCGTTGTTGGTGGACTGGCCATGGCGAATCAGGTATAATTCCATCGAAATTACTCCTGTACCTGGATTTCTCCTACCCACACCCGATCGGCCCTCGCGTCTCCTCCTGCCGCGATGGGCAGCCGCACGAGGGTATCGGGGCCATAGAGGCCCAGTTGGACGTGATACGTGCCCGACGGCGTTTCGGGCTTGACCGGCACGCGATGCACCTGCGCGAAGTGATCACCGGGCTGCAACCCCACCGGGCGCACGTCCAGCCCGTCGTGCTGTCCCCAGATGTCGAACCCGTCGGCGGTGAGATGGACGAAGGCAACGATTGGGTCAGGGTCGGCGGCCAACACCTGCCAGTAGGTAACCAGGCGCAGTTCGTCCCCTGCTCGCACAGCGTTCTCCGGCAGTTCAGCGCCCAGCAAGGCAAAGCGTCCGCCGAAAGCCAGCGGCAGTGTGGGCGACGGGAGATGGGCCAGATCGGGCGGCCAGGCCGGGGATGTATCCTCCGCTATCTTCGTCAGCCGCTCCTCCAATGCTGGCATGCTGGCCACGCGGAAGGCGACAAAATCATCGTCGTCTGCGGGTAGCAACGTGGTATCGGCGAAGAAGAGCACCTGCAGATCAGGGTCGAACTTTTGTGGGCCCAGAGGGTTGCTGGGAATGTAGAACGTTGACGGGCCCGTTCCCGCCGGCCAGAGCCAGGCACCGCCGGGATTGAACCAGCGCACGCTCAGGTCCTCGCGTCGCAACGCCAGGTCGAACCCCTCGGCATTCCAGGGGTTCCAGTAATCCACGTAAGGCGCGGCCACGGCGACCGGCCCGGGCGGGTCGCGCGCGTCGAGTTCGCGCGCTACAGCAGCAATTCCGCACTGGTACAACTCGCACACCTCTGGGGCATTGGCCCAGGTGACAAAGTAGGCGTAACCCGAGAGCACAGCGTTGAGCAGCAGAATGACAACTACAGCCATCACTACGAGGAGAGTTGGCAACTTGAGTCGTCCAAGCCACTTCCATACCGCATCTATCCCCATCACCAGTACCAGATAGACCACCGGTTGCGCTGCCAGGGTATGGGTGAAGGAAGCAGCAGGCGGGCTGACCAGCGCCGGACTCAGCCCTACCAGCAACCATAGCAAGACGACGCCGTGCCTCCAATCGCGCAAGCGAGCCAGGCAAACTCCCAGCCCGATGTAGAAGAACAGTGAGGTGAACGGATCAAAGACCGGACGGCTGGCGACGTTGTAGAGCCACTGCGGCTCGCCACGGAAGGAAAACATCCCCAGCGTCCCGAGGATAACCTGCAGGAGAAGGTGCGGATTCCCCTGGCGCAATGCCATGAGCGGGCCGCTCAGTTGGCCCAGCCGCTCTTCGGCCTCGGGATGGGCGCGCAGGAACAGGGCGAGCGGCGCGATAACAGCCAGCGTCACCAGGCAGAGCGCCAGCAGCCCAGGCCAGCGGCGGCGCAGGGTGCGGCGGTCGAACAGGAGCAGGTAGACGAGCAGGGCCAGCGGCAGCGCAGGCATCGGCCGTCCGGGGGTGTAGGCGTAGACGTGCAGGCCCAGGAACAGCCCAGCCAGTGCCAAGAAGGGTATAGACTTCCGAAGTCTTGTAGACTTGAGTCTATCGCTGCGCTCGTCCAGTCCCCGCGCCAGGAAATATATCGCCAGCGCGGCGAGCGGCGCCAAGAGACCGGTCTCCAGCCCCATGCGGGTCTCGATCAGTGGCCAGAAGGAGACGGCATAGAAGGCTGCCGCCAGGAACGCTGCACGTTGGCCCGCCAGTTGCCGCCCGGCCAGGTGGAGAGCCAGCGTCGCCAGCACCCCCGCCAGCGCCCCCGGCAGCCGGATCGAAAGCACGCTCCGGCCCAACACGCGCACCGTCAGCGCCTCCAGCAGCGGGTAGAGCGGCTCCTGGCCGTGGTTCTCCGGGAAATAGATGGCCAGGCGGCCTACCAGCACGCGCGCGGCCAGGCGCGCGTTCTGCAGTTCGTCATAGCCGGGGCCAGGCGGGACAACGTCAAGGGCAACCAGGCGCAGCACCGCCGCTACGAGCAAGACCGCAACCAGTGCCCAGAGTTCCCAGCGTCGTGTACCTTTCATTGCCGCCTCGCCTACCCCACAGCCCCTGATTTCTGGCTTCCGGTCACCCATCCCCGCAGAAAGGTGCCATCTTGCGTGTCGCCAACCCCTGCAACTCGGCCAGCGCCGCACACGCGGCTTCGCGCTCCGCCGGAGTGAGCGACAGCGCGGCGAACTCGTCTTCGTCGAGCACCCGCATTGTGCCGTCCGGCGCCACCCATAGGTCGAGCGCCAGGTCTTCGGCGGCGATCTCGCCATCGGAGAAACGCGCCGGACGCGTGACGTTGCAGTACCAACCCTTCAGCCGGCCATCGGCGGCGCGAATCTCGAAGACGTTGTACCAGCAGTCGGCGTAAAAGTGTTCGATCAAGCAATCGCCGGGTTCAAAGACGGTGTAGTCCAGATCAAGCGGAGGACGCTGCCAGGTCGTTTGTAACACGATTTCCTCCTCCTTACGCCACAGCACTTGCCCAGTATAGGCAGTGACCAGACGGCCAACGTGATCGAGTTTGCGAACGATGACAGTGCCCATCAGTCTGCACGTAGCGATTGCGCATTCATGGAGGCGATCGTTCAACAAGTCCAAATTCAGGCACTTTTTCCAGCAGATTCGCACTGGCTGGAGCGAACAGCAGATCGGCCAGTGATGGTGAAGCCTCGTCGGTGAGGAGAGCCGATAGCTGCTCTTTAACAGATTCAGACGAAACCGGCCACAGTTGTTCCCAGGTTTGGAACAACGGCATCGGGAACTGGTAGGCAAATGGGTTATCCAGCCGGATTTGCACGCCGGCATACGGGCCGTCCGCAGCGAACTCCAGCATCTGTCCGCTGGCATTGGTCAGCACGACCGCGGGGGTATTGGCGGCGATGCGGACTTGCGTGCGCACCTGCTGCAAGACCTGCGCGAAGCGGTCTTGCGCTTGGGCCGCCAGCCAGTCGGCTGCCCAATGCACGAAGTTGGGCCAAAAGACCAACGCGAACTGCCCCAAGAGCCGGATTCCGGCTGGAGAACGCACGTGCAGTTTGGTGAAGCCGAATGTGCCTTTGCCCTGTTTGATCCCGGCTTCCACATCCTGACGCTCGTGATAGGTGGGGAACAGATCAGCGGTGGGCAATTCCTCCGCATCGCTGAAAGAGATCAGGGTGCTGTAGCGGAACTCATCCCCCACCGACCAGCGCAGCAGTGTCAAGCGCACCGGGTAAGGGCAGGCGCCCAGTTCGTGACGGCCTGTATCCAGCGCCTGAGTGCGCGCCCCGACTTGCGTCCACGCCGCATCCTCCGGCACGTCCTTGAGCAAGGCTTGGGTCGTCTTGCCGTTGTGGGCGATCGTGTAGACGTCGTAGCCCATCTCGATCAGATAGGTCACATTGGCGGCGTCGCCGAAGCCTCCGTCGAGCAACCAACGGACGCGCACCGGGTTGGGACAGGTGGCGTTGTCTGCTTCCAGTTGCGCCAGCCGGTTGAGGAGCGCATCCCGTGCAGTGATGAGGGCCGTCAATCGCTGTTGGTGTTGTTCGAGCGCGCGACGCGCCTGGCCTTCCTGTTCAAGCGCAGAGCGCAGTTGACGTTCCCAACCGGCTTTACGCCGACGGGCTTGCGCCAACTGCGAGGTGGGACGCACCCGTTTGCCTACATAGCGCGCTTCCAGTTCGCTCAACTGCAGTCGGATGGCTCGCAACCGGTCGCCCAGGCGTACCTGGCGCTCGATTTGTTCGCGGATGATCGCTTGTTGTGCCGCGATCCAGTCCCGTTTTTGCGTGATTTGGGTCTCGATCATCTCGATGCGTAGGTACAGCAGTTCCGTCCGACGGCGCGGACGACATCCCAGGCGGGCTTCGGTCGCCTCTACCATCTCGCGCAGGCACGTGCCGGAAACGGTGTCGCCTGGATGGTGAAAGGCAACGACGTGTACTCGATGGCGCAGGCCCTTCAGCGTGACCAAGACGGCTTGGTGGCCTTTGCAGAGTTGGTTGGCCATATACCCAAACACCGTGTCCGGTGGATAGGTGGTGCTGTAGGCGCTGACGGGACGCCCGGTCAGGTCGCCACACAGGGTCAGGCACTCCCGGTGACACAACGCTTCGTGGGTTGCGCTGCGGATGTAGGGTCGCATGATCGCTTCCAGTTCCGCTTGTACCTGCCCTATGTCTGCTGCGTCGAGTTCGTACAAGAAACGGCTGACCGTCGTGTAGTGCCGGAACTCGACGTCCCAGGCATCCTGCACCGCTTGATCCTTCACCAGAGGGTGCGCCCCCAGGTTCAGGTCTTCGAGGTACTCGCACCCCGACAGAGAGGCCAACCCAAATTCGAGGATCAAGTCGCCCCCTGAAAGAGCGTCTTGGTGACGACGTGGCGGTACGGCGGCGCGCAGGCGTTGGCTCAACTTCA
>DAOUBA010000068.1:0-20251 GCA_034432855.1 Anaerolineae bacterium
GCGAACCCCTCTCCGACACGCCGCCCGCAGACCCAGGCGATCTCGTCGCCCGCCACGAGCAACGGCACGCGGTCGCGCCAGGCGCGGGGCACTTTGAGATTGATCAGGAAGGCGCTCAATTTGACGCTGTGCCCCGCCATCCCCTGCGGACGGAAGCGATCTCCCCGGCGGCGCGTCCGTAGTACGAGCGAGCCGCATAGCCTGTCCGCATCGAAATAACCCGTCCACGGATCGGCGTTGGCGACGATGGGGGCCGCGTCCCACTTCTCCAGTATCTCCGCTTGCAGCACCCACTCCGATTGCGGGAGCGGGGTTGCGCCGGGGACTTGGACCGGCAACGGCTCCTCGCTCCACAGCAGCGGCTCGTCGGGCGGAGGGCCGGCCTCGCCGGCATCGCCTACCGTCAGCGTCTCGTAGCCGACGGCGAGGCTCAAGCCCATCGGCAGCGTAGCCTGGGCTCCGGTCTCGCCGTGCAGTCCCACGAGGCGGGCATTTTCCACGTGCACGAAATCCACGTCGCGCAGGCTGCGGCGCAGAGCGTAGGCCGCCCGGCGCAAGACGGCGCGTTGCAAGGCGACCGGCAATGCCCGCCAGCCGGCCCGGTCGAGGACGATCGCATCTTCCCGCTCCTCCCGCACCACGTCGGCCCAGGCCCGCTCGCGCAGGTCGGCCAGCAGTTCATAATCGGCGGCGACGACGGCAGCCGTGTGGCGCAGCCGGGCGCGGATATTGGGATTGTAGGTCTCCAGCAGCGGCAGCAGTTCGTAACGCAGCCGGTTGCGAAAGTAGGTGGTATCCAGGTTGGAAAGGTCGAAGCGCGGTTCGAGGCCATGCCCGGCGCAATAGGCTTCGATGTCGGCGCGTGGCACTTCCAACAACGGGCGAATGATGGTTAGTTGGTTGGTTAGTTGGTTGGTTGGTTGGTTGATGAGACGGTAGTCGGTGATCGGTGTGGCGGGCAGCATGCCGCGCAGGCCCGCCGGGCCGGAGCCGCGCAAAAAGTGCATCAGCACCGTCTCGGCCTGGTCGTCGGCGTTATGGCCCACGGCGATCCTGGCGGCCCCCACGCTGGCAGCCACGCGTGCCAGGAAGGCGTAGCGCACGCGGCGGGCCGTCTCCTCGAAGGCCAGTTTGCGGGCACGGGCAAGTCGCGGTACGTCCTCTCGCTCGATGGTGTATGATAGCCCCCAGCGGGCGGCGAGCGTCGCGACGAATTCGGCATCGGCGTCGGAATCCGCGCCGCGCGTGCCGTGGTTCAGGTGCGCTACGTGCAGCCGCAGGTCGTACTCGTCGCGCAGGCGCATCAAGACGTGCAGCAGGCACAGTGAATCCGGGCCGCCGGAGACGCCGACGACCACGCCGTCGCCGTAAGCGAGCAGGTTGTATGTCTCGATTGTGCGCCGGACTTGGGTCAGGACATCGGCCAAAGGCTACATCACCTTGTAGACCTGGTCGCCCACCCGCACGTGATTCCGGACCTTGATGGCGACCTCATCACCGGGACCGGCCTGGGCCACGTCCTGGTGCATGATCTGCATCGAGGTGACTTCCTGCTCCAGGTCGGTCGTGTGCCCCAGGATGTGGATGCGGTCGCCGACGGCGAGTTTGTCCGTCAGTGCGAGCGCGGCGACGCCGATCTTGCCGAACCAGTGAGTCACTTTGCCGATCAACTTTTCGGCCATCCCGCTACCTCCTTGAGGGGCGAGGCATTCCCACGGGCTTGATCGCCACAGCATCATCTGCGCGGCCAGAATCATCCACCGGGAAAGATCACCTTCGCGGAATGCCCTGCCCCTGCTGTTACAACCGGATCACCGAACCGCAGTACTCGCAGGTGATTTCGCGCATGCCGCGCACGACCTCGGCGGAGATCGTGCCGCCGCAGGTGGGGCACTTGGTCGGGACGGCGCGGGCCGCTTCGACCGCCGCCTCGTCCTTCGGCTTGGTGCGCTCTTTGGCAATCTCGCCCGATTTGACCCGTCCGATCAACCCGGCCCACTCTTCGTTGTCGGCGTTGAGCAGCCGGAGCATGGCGCCGCTCAGACGCGCCTCCGGAGCGAAGGCCAGTTCCAACATCTCCTTGTGCCCCAGAAAGCCCTTCTGGCTGGTCTTGGCTTCGTCAATCTGCCCGACCGGCACCTCGAAGATCAGTTCTTGGACCTTTTGCTTCTCGGTGGTGATGAAGAGCACTTTCTTGGTGGCGACCTCCTCTTTGCGCTCGAAGAGCAGTCGCTCATCGGTCAGATAGAGGACGCCTTCCGGCCCATCCTTCTGACCTTGCTCCAGGTATTGGGCGCGGCAGGCGGCCACCACGTCCTCGGCAGGGTGGAGTTGGAACCCCGCCTCGTCCACCTGGTCGAGTGTCCAGCGGACCTGCTCCACCTGCTGCCTGGTCTGGTCCACGTTCTGCTTGAGCGTGTCGTAGAGCGCACGGGTTGCCGACTGCGCCGCCGACACTTTGCTCTCGAGCATATTGATGGCGCTTTCGGCGCGGGCGACCTGGGCGGCCTGGCCGCCCGCTGCTGAACGCAGCGCGTTCCCGGCCACATCGGCCTCCTGCTCCAGTTCCTGGACGCGGCGGGTGATCTCGCTGTTGACGCGGCCGCGCGTGGTGACCCACTGTTGCTTCAGGACGTTGACCTTGTTCTCCAGGAAACTGCGGAAGACATAGCCCCGCGTGCGCAGTTGTTCGATCTCCGCCGGCAGGAGCGAGAGCGTCGTCTCGATGTTTCCCAGGTCATTCTGCACATCGGTCAGCAGCAGCGAGTTTTGGAGGCTGCTCAAATCGCTTTGGAGCGATTGCAACTTGGCCTGCATTTCCTGGCTCGCCCCGGCGGCCGGCGTCACGCTGGAAAAGGCAGGCGGCCTCGATGGCGGCTTGGCCGGCTGCGCGGGTGTAACTTTACTCGTGATCTTGCCCATTCTTTGCCTCCTTGATTGTTATGGCTCTTTTTGAACGATGTGGGGCAGCCTTTTCAGGCTGTCCGACAGGCTGGAAAGCCTGTTCCACATCGCCCCGCGTGATTAGTGGTCGCTACTGGCGCCGATGTTGAGGCGCAGGTACGCTTCCATAAAGTCGTCCAAGCGGCCATCGAGCACGGCCTGCGTGTTGCCGGTCTCGTGGCCGGTGCGGTGATCCTTGACCATCTGATAGGGGTGCAGCACATAGGAACGGATCTGGTTGCCCCAGCCGGCGTCCACGTGTTCCCCTTTCAGTTCGGCGATCTCGGCGCGGCGTTTTTGCTCTTCGAGTTCGAGCAGCCGCGCCCGTAGCACGCGCAATGCCGTCTCGCGGTTCTGGGTCTGCGAGCGCTCGTTCTGGCAGGAGACGACGATGCCGGTTGGAATGTGGGTGATGCGTACCGCCGTCTCGTTCTTTTGCACGTGCTGGCCGCCGGCAGACGAGGCGCGGAAGGTTTCGATCTGCAAGTCGTCCGGGTTGATCGTCACGGTGACCTCGTTGCCGATGTCGGGCCAGGCTTCCACCAGGGCGAAGGAGGTGTGGCGGCGATGGGCGGCGTCGAACGGCGAGAGCCGCACCAGACGATGTACGCCCTTCTCGGCGCGCAGGTAGCCGTAGGCGTATGGCCCGGAGACGGCGACCATCACGCGCTTGATGCCCGCCTCGTCGCCGGGCAGGCGATCCACGACATCGGTCCGGTAGCCATGAGCCTCGGCCCAGCGCAGGTACATGCGCAGCAGCATCTCGGCCCAGTCCTGGGCGTCGGTGCCGCCGGCGCCGGCATGAATGGCCAGGATCGCATCGCTCCGGTCATGGGGGCCGGCAAAGAGCAGTTCGAACTCCCACTTTTCAATCTCCTGCTCTAACGCCGCTGTTTCGACGGCGAGGTCCTGGCTCAGACTTTCATCACCCAATACGGCGAGTTCGAGCGCGTCCTGTGCGCGCCGCGCCAACGTATGCCAGCGTTCCACCTCCTCACGCAGGTTAGCGAGCCGCCGCATTTCCGCCTGTGCCGTTGTCGGGTCGTTCCAAAAGTCCGCGACGGCGGCGCGCTGCTCGATTTCGCCGATCTCTCGCTCCCTGGCGGGCAGGTCAAAGACGCCCCCGGATGGTTTCGAGTTTCTCTTTTAGTGTCGTCAGACGGTTATAGAGTTCTTCCACGCTGGCTCCTTGATTTGGTAGGTTGGTAGATTGGTAGTTGGTAGATCGGTAATTGGTGAACCGGTAGTCCGCATTGTTGGCGAACGGCCGCCGGCCGGGTTCTTCACAGTTGCTCATCTGCGTTCAGCGATTCGGTGCTGTGCCACGACAAGCCAGCACGGTTCGTTCCTCGCCTGTCACCCATCATTCGATTCCCCCACAGTGTAGCCTTCGCCCGTCTCGCGCACATAGTGGGCTGAAAAGCCCTGTGAAAGCCCGACGTTCGGTCTTGTCTATCCGCTTGCGGGCAAGGATTTCTTGCGAAAGAGTGGGAAGATCGGCGATAAAGTCATCGGACAGAGACGAACCCTTGAGAAAAAGATGGGGTAAGCAGATCACTCAGGCGGTGGATTGCAGTCTTCGTCATCTCCCCTCACAGCAAGACATCATCTTCAATGGATGGGCAGTTGATGGTCAACACAGTGCACGCTTCTTTCCCTAGCCATAATTTGGCTTCTTCGCGGATGATGGACACATATTCCGGATTTTGCTCAATGAGCACAAATCGCCGGCCAAGCCTCACCGCCGCTTTTCCAACAGTGCCGATCCCTGCAAAGGGATCGAGAACCACATCGCCCTTGAAGGAGTAATAGCGTATAACTTTTTCGGCAAGTTCCAGGGGAAATACCGCTGGATGACGTGGATCGTGCGCCGATTTTATACGCCAGATATTCGTGCGTTCATAGTCATCCCCGATTTTCGATTCTTCGACCAGTTTCCTGTCTGGGTGAGCGCGGATGTTCCAATCAATCAGTTTGTCGGTGTGCTTGCGGTAGACCAAAACGTACTCTGTCACCGGCACAGGCTTGTACTGCAACGGGTTGCGGTCGGCAGCAAAGCGCCGTCCGCGCCCGGTAGCCCAGCCTGCGCCTTCCGGCTTTTCCCAAATGATGTCATCTATGAAATCGTAACCTTCCTCGACAAACAGACGGTGCACATCGAACGGCACAGCAATTCGCTTGGATGCCTGGTTGCGATTGGCACGGCGAATGAGTACGGGTGAAACGTTCATTACGAAGAAACAGCCTTCTGCGAGTACGCGATGGCAATGATGGAGGACTTTGCGTATTTTTAGCAGGTACTCCTCGTAACTGATGTAATCCGTGTATTCAGGGCGAGCGTTGTAGTAAGGCGGGGAAGTGAAAATCAGATTAACGCTTTCAGCAGGCAATTCTTGCAGGATTTCTTCAGCATCTCCTTGAGCAACGGTATTTCGCAAAGAAGAAAGCACATAGGTATCCACGGAACGCCCTTGGGTCTTCCGCGCTTTCTCTGCACGCCCCAAGAGCCTTGCTTCCAGAATTTCCGGTGAGGTGGATTTGTCTTCAAGGATCAGCGATGTATAGGCGTCAATCACCACCTCACCTACTTTATCCCGACTGATATTGCCAATCAGCGGCACACGCCAGATGTGATAACGGTCATCTACTTCAGGTAACCCAAACCCCACAACATTCTCGAGGTGGGCGCGCTCCAGCCAAACCCGGGCAATCTGCCGGGCTGCTCGAACATTAAGGACGAGATATTTGCGTCGTTCGCTCACTAATGTACGATTAGCCATAGCCCTATCTTGTATCACAGAGCCTCACTGAAGGACCGCATCCAACTTATGCATAGTCGAAACGGCCTTTCCATGAACGCATCCGCGCCAAAGGGGGTCTCCTCACTACGCTGCTACCGGTACATATAGATTCAAAGGGGTTCGATCAACCCTGGATTTTTGGTGAGCCTTGACGCGCGCGAATACGACGGGCTTGCCCTCGCTGCCGTATTTGTCCAACAGGTCAAGGTTGTACAACCGCATTTCCGGGTCATCATCAGGCAGAATGACCAGCTCAAAATCATCCGGCAACGAATCAAACACCTGTGGCTGCTTCAGGAGATAGCTCATCAATTCTCCCACCAACTTGATATTTCGCTCGACAACGGTCTCCGAGGTGACACCTACTTTTCTCCTAGCCATTCCTCATACCTCCAGCGATACTCGCTCCAATTCTCGACCAAATCCCTGACCGGCCCTTCCATTCACCCCACTGCGAGCGGCAATTCGGCCTGCTGGCCGGTGGCCTCGTTGACGAATAGCAGCCGGCCCGGTTCTTCACGCCACAGCTGCTCGTTCGCGTTCAGCAGTTCGATGCCGTAGATCGTGCCGTCGGGAGCCATATCCACGACCAACTCGTCGCTGACCCGGATCGCTTCCACTTCAGCCTGTTTCTCTTGAAATCGAATGTAAGCGATATTGTAACGGGGATCGTAAGTCAACTTCATTGCAGCCTCCTGACACACTCAGAAATAGCGTACGATGACCGTAATGACCAGCCAATCAAGCTCTTCCTGAACAGCGTACGCTTCCACTTGCTTGGTCCCGTAATGCCTGCTCCGCCATTCTGCATCAAATGGGAAGTTGCGTCGAAAGCCGGTGCGTCCAAACTTGGCCGGGAACTGCTCGCCTCGCTCGACCGTCGCTCTGACTTCATCCTCGGTAGTGCCACGCTCTCCCATGCGCTCTCTGGCATGTGGATGAAAACGAACCGCCATACGCCTTGTTCCCCTTACTCGATCAACCCCTCCACAAACGCATCCGCGTCGAACGGGGCCAGGTCCTCCAGCGCCTCGCTGGTACCTACTCGCTGACAGCAGCTATACCGCGCGCAGTGGCGCGAGGGGGCTGGCGGGCGGGCGCTAGCCGTGTGTACTCATCGCGTGCCTTGCGCTCTGCCGGTATGGGCTCACCGGTCACCCAACTGTACAGTACATCTGGACAGAAATCCACCCCATTGGGCCAGACAATAGTTCCCGCTTCTTGATCAACTCGAACCTGCTCAAAGAATCTTGTGTCCTGAAGTGGCGCAAAGACGCCTCCACGACCGACGATCCGCTCCCTGAAGTCAAGTTCACCCACCGTGCCATCGGTAAAACGCAACTCTAGACGGTATTCTCCCAGATGACGAACTTGCTCGACTCTCGGAAACATGCTTACCTCGCTACTCAAGAGGTTTGATTTTCAGGACCGGTTGATCATTGCGCAACCGCTCCCAATTGCTCATCAACTCTCGCTGGTGCAGTGCAGCCCACTCAATGACCATCGAGACTGCACGGCGTGGAAGTCTGCCCTCAAGGACTTTGATGGGGTCAATCCCAACCCGCGCCTCATACCCACCATAGATGGCGTGAAAATGTGGCGGCTCGTGTTCATCAAAATACATGCGGATCACAATGCCAAAAAAGCGGCTGACTTCCGGCATTCTCCCCTCATTATGGCACTCCTCTCTCACCCGACTCCAAGAGAGGGCTCATTCATTCTATCAATCCCTCCACAAACGCATCCGCGTCGAACGGGGCCAGGTCCTCCAGCGCCTCGCCGGTGCCGACGAAGCGTACCGGCAGGCCCAGCTCGCGGGCGATGGCAAAGACCATGCCGCCGCGCGCGGTGCTATCGAGTTTGGCGAGCACCACGCCGGTGACCTCCACCGCCTCCTGGAAGTGCTTGGCTTGTGAAAGTGCATTCTGGCCGGTGGTGGCATCGAGCACCAAGAGCGTCTCGTGTGGCGCACCTTCCACATTGCGGGCGATCACCTTGCGCACCTTGCGCAGTTCGGCCATCAGGTTGTACTGCGTGTGCAGCCGCCCGGCGGTATCGGCGATCACCAGGTCCATCCCGCGCGCCCGCGCCGCATGTAGCGCGTCAAAAACGACCGCGCCCGGATCGCCCCCCTCCGGCCCGGTGACGATGTCCACACCTGCACGTTCGGCCCACACTTCCAGTTGATCCATGGCTGCGGCACGGAAGGTGTCCGCGGCTGCCAGCAACACCTTGCGTCCCTCCTGGCGATAACGGTAGGCCAATTTGGCGATGCTCGTCGTCTTGCCGCTCCCGTTCA
Source organism: Anaerolineae bacterium (assembly GCA_034432855.1). Lineage (GTDB taxonomy): Bacteria > Chloroflexota > Anaerolineae > B4-G1 > B4-G1 > DAOUBA01. The sequence goes on from DAOUBA010000068.1 coordinate 8,044, forward strand.
CGCCGACGACGAGCATCACACCCAACGGATGACCATCCAGATTGAGCGGCGGCGGGTCCGGCAGCAATGCGCGCAGTTCCTCACGCAGCGCGTCCTGAAACACAGCGGTTTTCAGGATGGCCTCGTCACCGGCACGCCGGCGCAATCGTTCCACCAAGTAGAGCGTCGTCTCCACGCCCACGTCGGCCTGGAGCAGCAATGCCTCCAATTCCTCCCACGTGGCGGGGGTGATCTGGCTGGCGCCCAGCAGACCGGCGACGCGGCTAAAGACCACGTTGCGCGTGCGGGTGAGGCTCTCTCGGATCGAACGAGCAGCTCGGGTCATGGCGCTTGTGATTATACCCTAAAGCCGAGGGTTGAGCAATGACGCGGATTGCGAATTTGGCTGCATTGGTGTAACATTAGGGGGTATCCTCCATGGAGGGGTCAAGATGGCTGGTCTCTCGATTGTGATGCCGGCATACAACGAGGAACAAAATGTCGCTAGCGCGGTGGAAGGGGTATCTGCCGTGGCCCGGCAGTTGGGGATGGATTACGAGATCATCCTGGTCAACGACGGCAGCCGTGACCGCACCGGCGAGATCGGGCGTGAACTGGCGCGGCGTATTCCCCATCTGCGGTTGGTGGAGCACTATCCCAACCGCGGCTACGGCGGCGCGCTGAAGGCCGGATTCGCTGCGGCGACCTATGACTTGATCGCCTTCGTACCGGCAGATAATCAGTTCGACTTTGCCGAAGTGACCCGCTTGTTGGCACACCTCGACAAGGCGGACATCGTCTCCGGCTACCGTGCGCATCGGCAGGATAGTCTCATTCGCAAATTCAACGCTTTCGGCTGGAACCTGGTCGTGCGGTTGCTGTTCGGCTATCTGTGCCGCGATATTGATTGTGGCTTCAAAGTGTTCCGGCGCGAGGTGCTCGACCACGTGAGCCTCGTCTCCAACGGCGCGATGATTGACACCGAACTGCTGGCCGGCGCCAGGGCTCGCGGCTATCGCATCGCCGAGGCTCCTGTAACCCACCTGCCGCGCGTCGCGGGTCATCCTACCGGCGCCAACATCCGCGTGATCCTGCGCGCCTTCCGTGACCTGGTGCGCTTCCGGCTGCGGCTGAGCCGCGAGTTGCGCGGAGAGCGACGGCGATCCTGAGCCATGTTTGCCCGTTGCCGAGTGCGACAGGGTAATCTGACACAGACGGTTTGTGCATCGCCGTTACGGCCGCGAGCGCCGCTACCATCGCCGGCACCTTCGGCGATACGGGGCGAGGGTCGGCGTCGGCGCGCGCGGTGTAGGGGCCGAGTTCTGGTGAAGGCTCGACATGGCTGGAGAAGTGAACGTGGGATCACAGCGAGAGCGATTGGCCGAACGGCGGGCATTGCTTGAGCGCGAACTGGAACGTATCGTGCAGGTGCTGCGTGAAATGAAAACGCAGCGGATCATTCTATTCGGCTCCCTCGGCCGCGGAGAGATCGGCGAGTGGAGCGATCTGGACATCATGGTGGTCTTGGACTCGGAACTGCCGTTCATCAAGCGACTGGGGGTGTTGTATGACCGTATTCGGCCCCGCGTCGGTCTTGACCTATTGGCCTACACTCCCAGGGAGTTTGAAGCACTCCGTGAGCGGCCATTTATGCGTCAAATCCTGCAAGAAGGGAAGGTACTCTATGAGGCCTGATCCAAAAGAAGAAGGGGCCCGATGGCTGCAGCAGGCCAAACAAGACATTGACGATGCTCGCTACAACCAAGCTGGTGGGCGATATCACCTGGCGTGCTTTCTAGCGCAACAGGCCGCAGAAAAGGCGCTGAAGGGTTACTTGTATGCTCGGGGCGAAGAACGGGTGTGGGGGCATTCGGTGGCCGATCTGGCACGGCAGGCCGCGGAGCACGATTCCCGCTTCGAGACGCTCATCGGCATGGGAGGAGGGCTTGACCGTCATTACATTCCGACCCGCTATCCGAATGGGTTGCCCGGAGGCATTCCGGCGGAGGCATTCGACTCCGACGATGCAGAAAAGGCTCTTCGCCAGGCGCAGCACGTTATCCGACAGGTAGAAGAGGCGTTAAGGTAAGGGACATGATGGGCGCTCAACCGATTCACCTGCTACCAGCCTCCCAGAGGGATCGCGCTGCTCAAACGCTCGCCAGATCGTTTCAGGATGACCCCATCTTCAGTTGCATACTCCCCGATCGCGATCGGCGGCTGCAATGGTTGGCGGGACTTTTTGATGCTGTGATCGTGTACTGCCTGAGGTATGGGCGAGTGGACACGACCCAGGAAGAGACCGGCGTGGCCTGCTGGCTTGCGCCGGGGTGTACCGAAATCACACTCGGACGGATGCTGTTGACCGGGCTGGGAATACCGCGGGCGGTGGCAAGGCTACCGGGAGATGCGCGCCGGCAACTCCTCCAGGTTTTGGCGTATCTGGATCGTGAGCACAAGCGCCTGATGACACGACCACACTGGTATCTATGGGCTGTGGGCGTGGAACCGGCGTGTCAGAGGCAAGGCATTGGGGGGAGATTGCTTCAGCCGGTATTGGCTCTGGCGGATGAGGAGCAAGTGCCCTGCTACCTGGAGACTCAGGTCGAGAGCAACCTGCCGTTCTACCGCAAGTGGGGATTCGTGGTCGTGGGCGAAGGGAGGGTGCTGAAGCAGGGTCTGCCGATGTGGATGATGCGGAGAGAGCCACGTCAACCAACCGATTGACCACCTCCGTGAAGGCCGAGATTACCAGCACCCACAATCCCCGCATCGTCGCGGCGCGCAAGTTGGGCGAGCGCAAACACCGCGAACAGCAGGGTCGCTTTCTGGTCGAGGGGCTGCAACTCTTGCACATGGCGCTCGACGCCGGCGCCCACCCGTTGGAGGTCTTTTACTGTGAGCGCCTGTTTACGGGCACCGAGGCAACTATTCTGTTGGAACGTTTTCGCCGAAGCGGGGCCGACTTGCTGCCGGTTTCTGAACACGTGATGGCGGCGCTCTCGCAGCGCGAAACACCTCAGGGTATCGTCGCCACCTTCGCCTTGTTCGAGACGCCGCTGGAGGCGCTACACCCGAGCGAACGCGCGTTGGTCGTCGTGCTCGATCGGCTGCAGGACCCCGGCAACCTGGGGACGCTCATCCGCACCGCGGATGCCGTCGGTGCCGCAGCAGTCGTGCTCATCGAACCCTGTGTGGACCCGTTCGACCCCAAGTCGGTGCGCGGCAGCATGGGATCGTTGTTCCACGTGCCGCTGGTGCGCACGGGCGACGTGTCGGGACTGTTCGCCTGGCTGCGCCGTCGCGAGCTGCGTCCGGTGGGAGCGGACGCGCACCGCGGGGAGCCGTGGGGGCGCGGGCTGTGGGATGGTGGTGTGGCGCTGATCCTGGGCAACGAGGCTCGTGGGCTTTCGGAGGACGTGCGCGCTCACGTGGATGCCTGGGCGCGGCTGCCCATCCTGGGCAAGGCCGAATCGCTCAACGTCGCCGTCGCCGGCGGCGTGCTGATGTATGCCTGGCTGCAGGAGAACCTGGAATACCGATGTCAGTCGCCGATCAATTAGACGAACTGGAAACCTTTGAACAGAAACTAGGACATCGCTTTTGCGACCTACACCTCCTGGTGCGCGCGTTGACCCATCCCTCCTATCTCAACGAGCACCCCGAGGACGAGATCGGCGACAATCAGCGCCTCGAGTTCCTGGGCGATGCGGTGCTCGACTTTATCACCGGCTCGTGGGTCTACCGTCGCTACCCCGATTTCGATGAAGGGCGGATGACGCGCCTGCGTGCGGCGCTGGTGCGCACCGAATCGCTTGCCTGGTTAGCGCGAGAAGTGGGGATCGGGAGCGTATTGCGTATCGGGCGCGGCGAGGAGGAGGCCGGAGGGCGTGAGCGGGACGCCAACCTGTGCGACGCCTTTGAGGCCGTGGTAGGAGCGCTCTACCTCGACGGCGGACTGGAGGCGACAGAAGCATTCATCGAGCCGCTGATCGCGCCGGTGGCAGAAAGGATTTTGACGGCGGAAGCGGACATGGATGCCAAGAGTCGTCTGCAAGAGTGGAGCCAGGCCGAGAAGGAAATCACGCCCCATTATCGCATCGTCGCCGAAGAGGGGCCGGATCACGCCAAGACCTTTGTGGCGGAGGTGCGGTTGGGCCGCAAGACGGTGGGGCGAGGCACGGGACGCAGCAAGCAGGCAGCCGAACAAGCAGCAGCCCAGGCGGCGTTGGAGACGCTTTGCGGTGAATAAAGGCTCTCCAGACCCGAATCGGCCAGAAATACCTGCTACTACGCGGGGGGTTATTCCTGCACCATCTCCGCCAGCGAGCCGGGATTGACGAATAGGGTCACCGCGCCGCAATGCGTGCAGGCCCGCGCGGCTGTCGCCACTTCGCGGCGGTAACGCCCGAAGAGCGAGCGGTCGTCGAGGAAGCGGGCCGGCACGAAGCGCGTGCGGCTGTCGCTCCACAGGGTGCCGCTGATCACAACCCCCTCTGCCAGTTTACCCCCGCAAGTGGGACAACGTAGTTCGCTCAAGGCAGTCTCCTCGGTTCAACTCTCTCCCCTCCGTAGCGTGATGAGGGTCACCTCTGGGCGACAATTCAAGCGTATTGCGGGAGCGATCAGCCCCACGCCGCGGTTGACGTATAGCCTCATATTGCCCACTGTGTACAGGCCGGTATGGTATTTCTGGGCCAGGTAGGGCAAGACCAACGGGCCGCGAAAAGGCACCCGCACCTGCCCGCCGTGAGAATGGCCCGAGAGTTGCAGATGCACCCGTCCATCGGCTGCCACCGTATCCGCATAGTCCGGCTCGTGGACCAGGAGCACGATCGTCGCGCCGGCGGGCACTCGCTCCAACGCCCGCTCCAGATCGGCGTGTCGTTCCCACACGTCGTCCACTCCCGCGATCCACAGCCCATCCGCCACTTCTCGCGCCCCGTTGCGCAGCACAACGATCCCGACACCGGCAAGCGCAGCGGTCACCGCATCGGCGTCGGTCCAATGGTCGTGGTTGCCCAGACAGGCCAACACGTTGCCCACTACGAGCGGCGCAAGCGCCTCGGTGCACGAGGGCGCATATCCGGCAGACCTGGATACATAATCACCGGTCAGCACGATCAGGTCAACGCCCTCCTGCCGCTGTACGAGTCTTACGGCCCGCGAAATGTCTCCGGCAGAGACCTCCGGCCCGCGATGCAGGTCCGAAAGTTGGATGATGGTAAAGCCATCCAGGTGCGGAGGGAGCCCGGGGAGCCGTACATCCAGGCGTTCCAACGCCAGCCAGCGCGGTTCAACTTGCGTGACATAACCCATCCCCCCGCAAGCCGAAAGTCCGGCCGTCGCCGCGCTGCCCAACATCAGCCTGAGAAATCGCCGCCGCGAAATCCCTGCCACGCTTTCCAATTATACGTGCCTGCCCACAATCCGCAAATCCGCCATTTGCCATCTTCCCCCAAGCGCGGTATACTGCGGCCTTGACTATGCGTCTCAGGCATCTGGCACTCCAGGGCTATAAATCCTTCGCCACCAAGACCGAATTCCTCTTTCCCACCGGCATTACGGCCATCGTCGGCCCGAACGGCAGCGGCAAGTCCAACATCGCCGATGGCATCCGCTGGGTGCTGGGCGAGCAGAGCATGCATGCGCTGCGGGGCAAATCCACCGCCGACATGATCTTTGCCGGGGGGCGCCGCCGACCCCGCGCCGGCATGGCCGAAGTCTCCCTCACGCTGGATAATTCCGATGGCTGGCTGCCCATCGAGTTCAGCGAAGTCACCATCAGCCGTCGCGCCTACCGCTCCGGCGAGAACGAATATCTCATCAACGGGGCGCGGGTGCGGTTGCGCGACGTGACCGAGTTGCTTGCCGAAAGCGGCCTCGGCCAGCGCGCGTACACCGTCATCGGACAAGGGTTGGTAGACGCCGCGCTCTCGCTGCGCCCGCAGGAGCGGCGCACGCTCTTCGAGGAAGCCGCCGGCATCAGCCTCTACCGCGCCCGGCGCGAAGAGGCGCTCAAGCGGCTGGAAGAGACCCAACATAACCTGGAGCGTGTCCACGACATTATCGGCGAGATCACCCCACGCCTGCGGCGGCTTGAGCAGGAATTGGAGCGACTGGAGGAATATCGCCGGCTGAGTGCGCACCTGGAGCGCCTGCAACGTACCTGGTACGGCTACCATTGGGGACGCCAGCAGGCCGCGCTGACCCACGCCCTCGACGTGGTCACGGCGCTGCGGGCCAACCTGGAAACCGTGCAGAAAGAGGCCGCCGACTTGGGCGAGCGGCTTGCCCAACTGCGTCAGCGCGAGAGCGACCTGCGCACCCGGTTGCGCGACTGGCACCGCGAAAGCGCCGCCACCTACGATCAGGCCAACGCATTGCAGCGCGAACTGGCCGTGGCCGAGGAACGCACGCGCCTGCTGAATTCACAGCGCGAGGAGATACTGGCCGAGTTGCAGCCGTTGGCGGCACAGCAGGCCGCGCAGGCCGAGCGCGTCGCTCAAGTCCAGGCACGGGTCGCTCAACTGGAGCGTGAGCTGACAGAGCGCAAGCAGCGCCTGGCCGCACTGGAGCAGGAATGGACGGCATTGAACACCCAGGTGCAAGAAAAGGTCGCGCAGCGTGCCCAGGCCGAGCAGGAAATCCGCGCACGCCGCACGCAACTGGAGCAGCGGAATCAGACGCTCGACGAGGCCCGTGCCGAGGCCGCCCGTCTGGCCGGTGAACTGGAGGCGCTCGAGCGGCTGCACGCCACAGGCGACGCCTACGATAGCGGTGTCCGCGTACTGCTGCAGGCCAATATAGCGGGCGTCATCGGCCCGCTGGCGAGGCTCATCCAGGCGCCGGCGGAGTGGGAACGCGCGCTGGAGATGGCGCTAGGCCCCGATTTGCAGGCCGTGGTCGTGGAACAGACCGCCGTGGCGGCCGAGGTGCATCGGCTGCTCGAAGCCGCCGGTGGGCGTGTAACCCTCCTGCCGCTCGACGCTCTCCGTCCGGCGCCGCCGCTGCCGGCGGGCGCGCGCTGCGCCGCACACGTCGTCATGTGTGACGAACGAGTGCGTCCTGCCGTCGAGGCAACGTTGGGCGCGATCGCCCTGTGCCGCGATCTCGCAGAGGCCTGCGCGCTTCTGCCGGCCATGCCACCGGGCAGCCGTTGCATCACTGCCGACGGGATCGTCTTGCGCGCGGAAGGTGCCATCAGCGTGGGAGGAACCGTGGCGAGCGGACTGCTCGCCGGCGCGCGTGCCCGCCGTGAACTGCCTGCGAGGCTAGAGGAGGCCCGCCGCCGCTGTCAGGACGTCGAGCGTGAGCAACAAGCCGAGGTCGCGCATATTGCCGCGCTGGAAAAGGGGATGGAGGAACTGGCCCGGCAGGCCGCCGAGGCGCGCGAAAAGGCGGCGCAGTTCGAACGCGAGGTGCTGAACCAGGCGCGGATGGATGCCGCTATCGTCGGCGAATCGCTGCGCAACCAGGAGGCCGCATGGCGACAGGAACAGGCACTTTGGGAACGTCTACAGGCGCAGGAGATGGCCCGTCGTCAACGGGCGCAGGAACTGGAGGCCGAACAGGCGGCCGTTGCGGTCCGCGTCCGGGAATTGCAGGCGCGATTCGCACAGGTGGACGCACAGGCACGCCAGATCAACGCGCGCATCCGGCCCGCCGAAGAGGAACTGGCCCGCCTGGGCGACGAGCAGGTCGTGTTGGAAGCGCAGGAGCAGCGCGCCCGCGAGCGCGTGCGCGAAGCGGAGACCCGCCTGGGCCGCGCCCAGTTGGAGGCCGATCGCTGCCGGGACGAGTTGAACCTCCTCTCACGTCGCATCGAAGAAGAGATCGGACTGGTCGAACTGGAACTGGCGGAAGCCGTCACCGCGCAGACTCCCCTGCCGATGCGCCCCATCGTCTCTGAACTCCCCATCGTCGAGGAACTGCCGGAGGGGTTGGAGGAGGAGATCCAGCGGCTCAAAGCGCGCATCCGCCGTACGGGAGGGGTGAACCCCAACGCTGTTGCCGAGTACGCCGAGGTCAAGGAACGTTACCAGTTCCTCACCACCCAGTCCGCCGATCTGGAGGCGGCCTCGGCGCGATTGCGCCAGGTGGTGGCCGAATTGGATGATCTGATGAAAAACGCGTTCAAAGAGACTTTCGACGCGGTTGCAGAACGCTTTACCGAGACGTTCAAGACGTTGTTCAACGGCGGCGATGCACGGCTCGACCTGACCGAGCCCGACGATCTGATGAATACCGGTGTGGACATCATCGCCCAGCCGCCGGGCAAGCGCGCCCAACGGCTGGCGCTCCTTTCCGGCGGCGAGCGCTCGCTGACCGCCGTCGCGCTGATGTTCGCCCTGCTCCAGGTCAGCCCGGCACCCTTCTGTGTGCTCGATGAGGTAGACGCCATGCTCGATGAATCGAACGTGGGCCGCTTCCGCACGTTGCTGAAGGAGATGGCACGCAAGACCCAGTTTATCGTCATCACCCATAACCGCTTCACCGTCGAGGCCGCCGATACGGTTTATGGGGTCTCGATGGGCGCGGATGGGGTGTCGCAGGTAGTCTCGCTCAAGTTGGAATGACCGATACGCTCGAACTGGCCCGCCATATCGTGGAAGTGATCTCCGACAAGAAAGGCGAAAACGTCGTCTTGCTCGACATCCGTGACGTCTCCATCCTGGCCGATTACTTTATCATCGCCAGCGCCACCAGCGAGCGGCAGGCGCAGGCAGTCGTCGAGGCGGTATATGAGGAGACAAAGAAGGCACTCAACGCCCGGCCCCTGCACACCGAAGGCGAACCGGCCAGCGGCTGGGTGTTGATGGACTATGGCGGCGTGGTCGTCCACCTGTTTGCGCCGGAAGTGCGCGCCTATTACGATCTGGAAGAGCTGTGGAAAGAAGGACGGGTCGTGGTGCGCATGCTGTAATTAGATGGTGTGGTCGGGATGGCTTTGGCGGTCCACAGGGATGAAGGAGACTTGCAATGCCTACCCTGGAACGCATTCAGGTCAGCCCCAACCATCGCTTTCTGGTGACGGAGAGCGGCAGGCCCTTCTTCTGGTTAGGCGATACCGCGTGGGAACTGTTCCACCGCTGTACACGGGAGGAGGCCGCGCACTACCTGGAGAACCGGCGGCAGAAAGGCTTTACCGTCATCCAGGCCGTTGCACTGGCCGAACTCGATGGCCTGCACACGCCGAACATGTACGGCCATACGCCGCTGGTAGATGATGACCCAACCCGTCCGGTCGAAGCCTACTGGCAATTCGTGGACGAAGTGATCCAGATGGCGGCGGACAAGGGCCTCTACGTCGGCCTGTTACCCACATGGGGCGACAAGGTTACGCTGCTATGGGGCGTCGGGCCGGTCATCTTTGACAAAGAAAACGCGCACATCTACGGTCGCTGGTTGGGGCAACGCTATCGCGAGCAAACCCACATCATCTGGATCCTGGGCGGCGACCGCCCGCCTGTTACGGCGGACGCTGACTACCGCCCTATCTGGCGGGCGCTGGCGGCAGGCATTGATGAAGGCACGGGCCGCAAGCCGTTCAAGACCTATCACCCAATGGGGGGCTATTCCACCTCTGCCTGGCTGCATGAGGAGGAATGGCTGGATATGAACATGATGCAGTCCGGCCACGGCAGCGGGCGCGACGTGCCGGTTTGGGAATGGGTCGAGCGGGATTATGCTCGCCAGCCGGTCAAGCCTGTGCTCGACGGCGAGCCGAACTATGAGGACCACCCGGTCAACCCGTGGCCCACATGGGATCCGGCGCTGGGCTACTTCCGAGACTATGATGTGCGCAAGCAGACCTACCGCTCCGTGTTTGCCGGCGCGTGCGGCGTGACCTACGGCCATCATTCCGTCTGGCAGATGTACGCGCCGGGACGCACGCTGCAGAATCAGCCGCCCGGTTATGAGGAGTATTCCTGGCACGCAGCGCTCGACCGTCCTGCCGCCGGCCAGATGATCCACCTGCGCCGCTTGATGGAATCGCGTCCCTTTCTGACCCGCATTCCCGATCAGAACCTGCTGGCCTCTCCCGCCGGAGAGAAAGGCGAGCATGCCCGCGCCACCCGCGACGCCGAAGGCCGTTACGCGATGATCTACCTGCCCACCACCAGAGCGGTTTCCATCCGCCTGGATGTTCTGGGCGGGCGCCGGATCAAAGCCTGGTGGTACGACCCGCGCACAGGACGTGCCCGGCCGGCAGGTGAATTCCCGGCAACAAGCAATTGCACCTTCACTCCCCCAGAGGAAGGCCCCGACTGGGTGTTGGTATTGGATGACGCCGCGTGCGACTTTGCGGCTCCAGGGGTGGTGTGAATTGGATTCGCGGGGGTTGAGACGATGCAGACGAGTGATACACCCATGTACCGTGATCCGGGCCCTCCCACCCTCGCCGATGCCGACGCCAACCGCCTGACCCGGGAGTACCGGGAGGCCGTGGCCCGCGAGTGGGGCATGCTCCGCCTCTCCGGAGATGACCCGGGCCTGCCTCTCACCCAGGTCTTTGTCCTCCTCCAGGCCGCCCACCGGCCTCCGCCCCCTCCGCTGGAGCGCGAAAAGGAGCCCCCCGACCTCTATCCCGCCCCGGAGCGCCAGGAGCACGCCGGACTCCCCTCCACTTCCTCCGCTCCCCCATCTCCCGTCCCCCTGGGCCAAGCGCTGCGGGAGGCGCCGCAGATGGTCCTCCTGGGTAAACCCGGCGCGGGCAAGTCCACCACCCTGCAGTTCATCGGCCTCTGCCTGGCCCGCGCCGAGGAGGACTGGCCCCGGGAGAAACTGGAACTGGGGGAAACGCGCGTTCCCATCCTCCTTCCCCTCCCCGCCGTGGCCGACGCCCTGGCTTCCGGGAAGGCGGAAGCACTGGTGGACGTGCTGGCCGGAGAGGTGTGCCGACGCCTCCAGAAATGCTCCCCGGAGCAGGCCCGCACCCTGGTCGTCCGCTGGAGCGAGGCGCCGGGGCTGGCGGTGCTCCTGGACGGGCTGGACGAGGTGGCGGAGGAGCGGCGCGGGGTAGCCATCGGGGCCATCCGGACCTTCCTTCACGCTCCGCCGGGAACGGCGGCGCGGCTGGTGGTTGCCTCCCGCACCACCGGGTACGTCCCCCTGGGCGATTCCCTGAAGGACTATATCCTCAAGCCCTTCTCCGGCCCCCAGGAGGCACGTGGGTTTCTGCAGAACTGGCTGGGCGCGCTGCGGCCGGAGTGGGACGCCGCGGCGAAGGCGGGAGAACTCCTCCGGGCGCTGGAGGCCCAACCGGCCCTGCGCCGCCTGGATAACCCCCTGCAGCTGCGCCTCTGCGCCGATGTACGCCGAAACGGAGGAGGTGGCCCGCAACCGCGCCGACCTCTACGAGCGCTACCTGGCGGCGCTCTGGGCCGGGGCCGAACGGCGCGGCCTGGAGCGGGCGCAGCGGAAGAGCCTGGAGGGGGCGGCGGAGGTCCTTGCCTGGCACCTGCACACCGGCGGCGACGGGAGCGAAAGCAGTTGCGCCGGTGCGCTCCGGCGGGCGCGCCTGGCCGCCGACGACGAGGCGGCGCGGAATGTCCTGGAGGACCTGCGGCGGCGGGTCGGGCTGGTCGCGAAGGTGGGGGAGCGCTGGACCTTTGCCCACCTCACCCTGCAGGAGTACCTGGTGGCCCGGCAGTTGCAGGGGTACTGGGAGCGGGACCGCCGCCGGACCTGGCGTTTCCTGCGCCCGCGCCTCCACCTGCCCGAATGGCGGGAGGTGCTCCTCCTGCTGGTGGGCGGGATGGAGGAGGATGCGGCGCGGGATTTCATCCGGCGCGTGGAGCGGGCCCGCAGCCGCTATGAGGAGCGGCTGCGGCGCGACCGGCGCCTGGCGGTGGCCTTCGCCGCCGAACGGGGCGAGGTGGCCCTCCCCCTCCGGGCGCTGCGGGATGAGGATGCGGGGGTGCGCTGGGCGGCGGCGGGGGCGTTGGGGAGGACCGGCGACCTGCGAGCCGTGGACGGCCTGCTGGCAGTGCTGCAGGATGAGGATGAGGATGTGCGCCAGGCGGCGGCGTGGGTACTGGGGAGAATCGGCGACCCCCGGGCTGTGGGCGGCCTGCTGACGACGCTGCGGGATGGGAATGCGGAGATGCGCGGGGCGACGGCGTGGGCGCTGGGGAGAATCGGCGACCCGCGGGCCGTTCCCGGCCTGCTGGCGACGCTGCGGGATGAGAATGAGAATGTGTGCCTGGCGGCGGCAGAGGCGCTG
>DAOUBA010000069.1:0-17219 GCA_034432855.1 Anaerolineae bacterium
CATCCGCGCCCACATCGAGCGCGAGGGCAAGATCACCCTGGCCCAGGTGCGTGATATGTTCGACACCAGCCGCAAGTACGCCCAGGCGATTCTGGAGCATTTGGATGGGGTGGGGATCACCAAGAGAGTGGGAGATGAGAGAGTGCTGCGGTAAGAGGTCACGTGATGCGTGAAACGTGATGCGTGAGAAGAGAATCACGTTTCACGCATCACGTTTCACGTTCTCGCTTTTCGTGTCCTCGCGCTTCATCCGCTCCAGCCGTTCGATGATCTCCTTCTCATACCCGTACCCCTTGGGTTTGAACCAGCCGCCTGCGACCCCCTCCGGCATGTAACGCTGCTCAACCCACCCACCGGGATAGGCATGGGGATACTTGTAGCCCTCGTGCTCGCCGATGGTGTGCTTGTAGTGCTCTTGTAGCGCGCCGCGGAAGGTGTCGCTCTTATCGCGCAGGTAGATCGGCACCGGCCCCGCCCCGTGTTCCTCGATCTCTGCCAGAGCCCCCCAGTAGGCTCCGACCGCATTGGACTTGGGCGCGGTCGCCAGGTAGAGCGTTGCCAGTGCCAGGTGATACTGCCCCTCCGGCAAACCCACCCACTCGAAAGCCTGCGCGCAGGCGTTGACGACGACGATGCCGTTGGGATCGGCCAGGCCGATGTCTTCGGCGGCCAGGATGTAGAGCCGACGCAGGATGAAACGCGGGTCCTCGCCAGCGGCAACCATCTTGGCGAGCCAGTAGAGCGCCGCGTCGGGGTCGCTCCCGCGCACCGATTTGATGAAGGCCGAGATGGTGTCATAGTGCTCGTCGCCGGTCTTGTCATAGCGCAGGGCGCGCCGCTGGATCGAGTCCTCGGCCACGGCCAGCGTGATGTGGATGACGCCGTTCTCGTCCGGGCGCGTGCTTTCGACGGCCAGTTCCAGTGCGTTGAGTGCCGCCCGCGCGTCGCCGCCCGCGATGCGCACTAGGTGCTCCAGCGCGTCGTCGTCGAGCAGAATCCTGCGTGTGCCATAGCCGCGCTCGGGATCGGCCAGGGCGCGGCGCAAAAGGGTCACGATGTCGTCGTCATCGAGGGGTCTGAACTGAAAGACACGCGAACGCGAGACCAGCGGGGCGATCACGTCAAAGTAGGGGTTCTCAGTCGTCGCGCCGATCAGGACAATGGTGCCGTCCTCGACGTGTGGCAGGAGGGCATCCTGTTGCGCGCGATTCCAGCGGTGGATCTCGTCCACCAGCAGAATGGTGCGTCGCCCGTACATCCCGCGCCGCTCTTTGGCCTCGTTGATGATGCGCCGCAGGTCGGCCACGCCCGCAAGCACTGCGCTGATCGTCTCGAAGTGACTGGCGGTGGTGTTGGCGATCACCATCGCCAGCGTCGTCTTACCGCTGCCGGGCGGCCCCCAGAAGATGAGCGAGGAGAACAGCCGGTCGGATTCGATGGCACGGCGTAGCAGGCGACCCTCACCCACGATGTGCTCCTGGCCGACGAACTCGTCAAGTGTGCGCGGGCGCATGCGCGCTGCCAAAGGCGCCTCGCGGCGCATCTGCTCCTTCCGGCTGTGCTCGAACAAGTCCATCGCGCTCATCTCACGTAGAAGGTGTACGTTTCTGCCAACCGGGCCGCCAGCGGTGCGATGACTTGCGGGAAAAGGCCGGCTCCGACGCAGACGAGGATTGCCACGATCACGGCCAGCGCTGTCAGCCAGCCTTCGGAAGTCCCCAACACGTTGCCGTCCCTGGGGGTGGGGGAGGGGGCCAGCAGCACGGAGAGCATCCGCCACACGCCGGCCATCACGCCTGCTCCTGCCAGGGCGAGCAACAGGGCAGTCATCGGTTGTGAGGAGACCAGCGTCCGGCAGAGTGCCCAGCGCCCGATGAAACCGGCGCTGATCGGCAAGCCCGCGATGGAAAGCCCTCCGAAGAGGAAGGCCGCCGTGCTCCACGGCGCCTTCCATCCGAGCCCGCGCAAGGCGTCGAGGTGATCGTTACCGCCGTTCTGTGCGCGTAGGCCGCTCAGGCCTCCGGCAAGCAGAATCAGGCCAAACGAGCGCATCGCCAGCGACAGGAGTACCAACGTCACACCGACGCGGCTGTTGAGCCCCAGGGCGATCAGGGCCGCGCCCGTGTCAACCAGCGCGGCGTATCCCAGCAGTGTTCCCAGCCGATGTTGGGCGGTTGCCAGCAGGGCTCCCCCAACGACCATCAACAACCCGGCGGTGGAAACGAGCGAACCGAAATGGGGGTGGCTGCTGAGCCACCGATAGGTCTCGAGAAAGTCGAGCAGTAGGAACCATACCGCGCCGTTGCCGATGGTGAGGACAAAGGCGCCGGCCAGCGGCACACTGTTCTCTTCGGACAGAGCTGTCACCCAGGAGTGGAAGGGGGCGATGCCCAGGAGCAGCGCAAACGATACGGTCAGCAGTGTGGTGGCCATGCCGAGCAATCCCGTCTCGTCGGGTGTTACGGCGTAACGTTCCAGCAGCCAGTGGGTTACGAGCAGGCCGGGCAGTGCCAGAGTAGTAAACGTCAGGTAGCGCGGGCCTCCGCGTGAGGGCGGCCGCCCTTCGGTTTGCAGCGCAAAGACGGCAAGCGCAGCGGCGATCTCGATGAGCAGAGCAGCGTAGATGAGCGGCCGGATCAGGAGCGCACCGCTGAGCAGGCTCAGCAGTCCCAGGCCCATTGGGAAGAGCAGGGCATGGTGCGCGAAGCGCCATCCCAGGAAGAACACACCGGCGGCACTGAAGAACATGAAGGCCATCGCCAGCCGGTCGGCCTGTTCCAGCACCAACTCGCGTCCCAGAAAAGTCACGCTTTCACCCATCGCGATCTGATGGTTGCCCCAGAGGGTGGATGGTTGATCCAGCGGCAGCGTCATGACCGCGAGACCCAGCACCAATGCCGTACCGACGGCGAGTAGCGCGGAGAGCGTCGTCCAGCGCAGCAGGATGTAGACGATACCCGCCATCGCCAACGGGAGGAGTAACAGGAGCAGCGGGCCGGCAATCACAGTACCCCCTCCTCGCCGGTAACAGCCTGAGCGGTTCTCAGGTAAGCGGATGCCAGTGCAATGAGGAAACTGACCGCGCCGAACAGTCCGGCCACGGCCAAGCTGGGCTCGAGGGCGACATAGAACAGGTCGAACCCGGATATGAAGGTCAGCAGCCCGATCCCAACCTGCATGGGTGACTCGCTCATTCCGATCAACAGGAGTCCCAGCCCGGCCAGCAGGTAACAGGCCAGCGTGATATCGGTGGGAACTTCGGGGAGGGGGAAGCGCAAAGTGGCGGTGTATGCGGCTACCACGACCAGAATCCCCGCGAGCAGGCTGAAAGACGCCCGCGCAGATATGACCCAGCGTCGCCAGCGCTTCACCGGCGTCGGTATGGGCGACTCAGCGAGTCGCTCCTCTTGTTCTGCAGCCACAGATTGCCTGAGCAAGCCGACTCGCCGTTCGGTCACGTAGAACACCATGCAGATCAGCCAGCCGATCAGTCCCTTGACCGCTGCCACTTCCAGGCGGATCTGGCGGGTCAGCAGCACCACGACGAAAAAATATTGGAGAATGAGCGCCCACACATTCAGACGCCAATCCCGGCTCACGACCAGCAACCCTGCAGTGATCAGGATGCCGGCCACGGCGGGCACGGCCAGGAAGGAGAGGCGAGCCGCCAGTTCTGTCAGTGTCGGCATTATCTATGCCCCCATATCAGCAAGATGAGCAGGAACAGCAACAGCGACCAGAGCAGCGCCCCGGCGCCGCCCACCACTTCATCGGCTGCCCGCAGCAACTCGAGCCCGCGATCGAGTGCCCCCGCCACCGTTCTGTAAAGCCATTCCAGCCTCAGGAGATCGTGGGCCGCGCCGAGCAGCAGTTCCAACCTGGGACGCAGGTTCCTCTCCTGCCAGGCCAGCACACCCCCGCAGGCGAGCGAGATGGCCCATAGTAGCCAGCCCGTCAGACCCGGCAGTGCAAACACCGTGCCCAGTGAAGGGGCGTTCAATTGAACGCTTGTACTCGCCTTGCCGCCGATCAATGGGGGATGAATGCCAGCCACGAGCAATAGCACTACCGGCAGCATCAGCCCGGCCCCAAGCATTGCCAGCTGCCATCTGTGCTCAGGCAAGGGGGACGTGGATGGCGTGAACAACCCGCGCGCCAGTGCCGGAATCAGGAACACATTGCCCAGGAAGAATGCGCTTGCCCATCCCCAGGCCAGGCGTCTTACCAGCCCATTGAGCAACGTGGCCTGCGCGACGAATCCCAACGTCAAGGGGAGCCCCAATAGCGTCAGCGCTCCGATCAAAGCCGGAATGCTCCACCAGGGCGCGTCCCGCTGCAGGCCGTTGTGCAGGAAGAACGCCGTAATTCCCAGCGCCCATGCCACACTGCCAGCAATGATGACGCCTGCGCCGCCTTTTCCTGCCAGGCTGGATGCCAGCAACACCACGCCATTCACTGCCATCCCTGCCAGCGGTGCGATGCGGCGCGTCGCCCTACTCGACCAGGCCAGGAAACCGCCCAGGGCCAAGGCAGCCGCAGCCAGGGCCGGCACCCACGTGCCGCCAGGAAGGGCGCCGGCGTTTGCCACGGCGAGCCGCAGCCAGAGCCCCCAACCGACGACCGGGCTCAGGAGCAAGAGAGTATGCGGTGAGAACGTGTCCAGATCGTCCGGGACGGCGAGGTGGAACGGGTATATCCACAGCCGCAGGATACCAGCTGCCGCCCACAGTGCCAGTTGCGTGCTGGTGGGAGACATCAGTGACCACAGTTCGCTGCCCCCACTGCCAACCCTTAGCAATGTCCCACCCCAAAGGAGCAACGTCGCCAGACTACCCAGGATCAGGCCACGCAATGCGCGGCGCGGCGAGCTGCCACCTGCAACGTGCGCTGCCATTTGTACCAGGTCGTAGATCGCCCAGGCGATGATGAGTGTCGGCGGATTGGCTGCCCACAATGCAGCGAGTGCGGCGGCGAGGGAGGCCAGCAATGTGACTGTGAAACGCGTTCGCAGGTACTCTGTGCGGGCAACCGTCACCAGCAGCGCGCTACACGCCGCCAGCACCAGCGCGATGGCGAGTGGCTGCACTGCGGCGTCGCTCTGCAGCATCAGCGGCATGCCGAATAGCAGGGAGGGCCGCCACAGAGATAGGATCACCATCTCGGCCTGTGCTCTGCCGGACGCCAGGAGCGCGACCATGGCGCAGCCGAGGGCCGCCAGTGCGACGTGACGGCTGTAGAGGCGGAGGCGCGGCACGAGGGATAGCAAAAATACCCCTGCTGCGCCCATCAGCGGTAGGATGATGGCGAGGATAGGGAACAAAGTCATCGGGCAGCTGCGCCTATTTGACCAGGAATGGCCGTAATTTGCGCGCGTGGGCCGGATGGCGCAGACGGCTCAGTGCCTGGGCCTCGATCTGGCGCACGCGCTCACGGGTCACGCCCAATTTCTTGCCGACTTCTTCGAGCGTGTATGTCTCGCCGTCTACCAGTCCGTAACGCAGTTGCAAAATGCGCACCTCGCGCGGCGGCAGGTCCTGGAGGATTTCCTGAAGCAA
Source organism: Anaerolineae bacterium (assembly GCA_034432855.1). Classification (GTDB taxonomy): domain Bacteria; phylum Chloroflexota; class Anaerolineae; order B4-G1; family B4-G1; genus DAOUBA01. The sequence goes on from DAOUBA010000069.1 coordinate 5,556, forward strand.
CTCGCGCAGCATTCCCGAGGTCACTTCTTCGTCTGGCGCGACGACGTCCTCGTCCTCGATGAAATCGCCCAGTTCGCTTTCCCCTTCATCGTCCGTCGGCATCTCCAGCGAAAGGGGACGGCGCGCGACGCGCAACATCTCTTCGGCCTTGCGTGTAGGGATCTCCATCGCGCTGGCCAACTCCTCGGAAATCGGGTCGCGCCCCAGTTCTTGCGTCAACCGGTGGGCGGTGCGCAGCAGTTTGTTGATCTGATCGCCCATATGCACCGGGACGCGGATGGTGCGGCTCTGGTCGGCGATGGCGCGCGTCACTGCCTGGCGGATCCACCAGGTCGCATACGTCGAGAACTTGTGTCCCAGCCGATAGTTGAATTTGTTGGCCGCGCGGATGAGGCCAATGTTGCCTTCCTGAATCAAGTCGAGGAAGGGCACACCGCGGCCAATGTACTTTTTGGCCACGCTGATCACCAGGCGCGAGTTAGCGCGGATCAGGTGCTCGCGCGCTTCCAACCCGTCCTGCACCGTTGCCTTCAACCTGGCCCGTTCTTCCGGATCGAGACCGTCCTGGCTCAATCGCTGCCGTGCCGCCCGGCCGGCCTCCATGCGCTTGGCCAGTTCGACTTCCTCTTCGGCAGTAAGCAAAGGCACCTGACCGATCTCCTTGAGATAGAGACCGATCGTATCGTCGAGCCTGACGGTCTCAAAGTACGCCTGTTGATCGGCTTCCGTCATCTGAGCAGGCTCTTCGGGAATCCCGGCCTCCTCTTCCTCCTCGGGGGCGCCCACCTCGATGCCGGTCTCGATCAGGGTTGCCAGGATGTCCTCCAGTTCCTCCAGGTTCTCTTCGGCCTCTGGAAAAGCCACCAGGATGTCGTCGTAGGTAACGACACCCTGCTCGGCAGCCTTGGTCAGCAAATATTCTTCTCCGGTCAGTTCTTCCTCTTCCACGTTCTTTCTTCCAGCCTTCTCGCAGTGATTAAGGAGCACGATGCTTGGCCGCTTGGGGTCAGGCATGTGCTCCTGTGTTTGCCAGGGTATTGACGCAAGACCCTGCCTCAAGGGTTACTATACCACACTTTTGAGCCACTTGTCAACCCCCCTTGGCTCTTTGCACAAAAAGCCCCCGGCAGTTGCACCGGGGGCTTTGTGCAGCAGCGCGGCTGTTCTTCTAATCCGCGATCGTGAACAGTCTCCCGTCCGCCCGCCCGAACACTTCGGGGAAGTAGAACTCGTGCGCCGTGGTGGGGATGACGCGGTACTCCCCCGGCAGCGTGGCGCGGAAGGTGTAGGTGTACTCATACGTGCCCGCCGGCAAATAGTCGGCAAAGAGCACCACCCTGTCGTCGCGCATCTCGCTGCGGCTGTACCAGCGCCACCACCAGTAGTAAAAATCATACCACCCCTTGTCCTCCGTCTCACGGTACAGCCCCGGTTGCTGTTCCAGCAAACTTGTCGTCGCCAGGCTCGTATCAACCGGCTCGGCGCCGGCAGGCAGCGGGTCTTCGACCACGACGTAGTACAGGTCGTGCGGGGCGATGATGGTGAGCCGTACCTGCACCGTCTCGCCCACCTGCGCCGATGTGACCTCCGGGCACTTGGGCCCGTCGGTGCAGGCGGGATCGGTGTAACGCCGCGAGACGATGATGCCGCGATTCAATGGCTCGATCTCCTCCACCGGCAGGTAGACCTTGAGGTGGGCGGTGTAGTAGAGCCGTCCTTCTCCCGGCCCACGCCCGATCGTCAGCCGGTTGCCCACGTCGGCGAGCAGGTCGGCGACGGCAACCCGCAAGTGCACCGGCTCATCCACGGTGTCGGGCGTCACGCGGCCCTGCGCCAGGCTGCGGTCGTTGAGCCAGACGCCGTAATCGTACTGCCCGCGCAGTTCGCCGGTGACCGCCATCCAGTCGGTGAGCGCGATTAGCGCCCAGGCGGTCTCTTGCGTCGTCTCCCAGATGCCGTCGCGGCGGGCGACCATCAGCCAGCGCACGACGTTGGGGATGAGCGCGTTCTCGGGATCGAGCCGCGCCAGTGCGTCGAGGATGACGGCGGTGGAGCGGGTGTCGGTGTTCATCGCCCACCGGTCATAGTTGGCTTCCTCCCAGTGCGCTCCGGTGGCGCTGAGGATGGCCGCGTTTCGGATGTCGGAGAGAAGCGTGGCGATGCGCCGGTCGCCTCCGTCCATCAGTCCCAGCGTCAGGGCCAGGAAGGCGCGTCCATAATGGGAGAGTTTCTCGCGGCGATCGTACAGGTCACCCGCGTACTCGCTTGCCACGCCGGTCTCACCCGTCTCCGCCAGGACGTAGAGCAACCACGCCTGCCGGTTGGCCTCGCGGTACGAATCCAGATCGCGGGCGCTGACCAGAGCGCTCTTGAGGAATGCGATCCCGCGCTCGAGCACGTCCGAGCGCACGGCGAAATCGGCCTGGCGCGCCTTGACCAGCGCAAAGACGACGTAGGCGGTGAGGTAGGGGTTGCTCTCGCCATCCCACCACCAGCCCCAGCCGCCGTCGGCGTGCTGCTGGCTGTACAGTTTCTCCAATCCCTCTTGTACCAGCCCAGGCAGCCTGCTCTCCAGTTCCTGATCCCTGATCCCCAGTTTCTTGAGCGCTTGATACGTCAGCACGTTGGGCAGGAAGCGGCTCACCGTCTGCTCGGTGCATTCGTAGGGGAAATGCTCAAGGTAGGTCAGACCATCCACCATGCCGGCGGCAAGCGACGGATCGAGGCGGATGGCGAGTTCTCCTTGGCGGTCGTCGTATTTGGGCGGCAGGGCCACGACTTCGGTGCGCGCCTCTTCGCCTACCAGTTGCCCGCCGGTGCCGACGATTTCGGGTGCGGTGTAGCGATAGACCAGGAGCGTCCCCCCGGGGCCGGTGGTCAGGCGCGGGCGGGCGGCATCGGCGTACTCGCCGGCGACGGCGCTCATGCTCACGTCTACTGCTTCCACATCCTCCGCCACCGTCACCCACCACATCACTTTCTCCTCGCTGTGCGCTGCGACCCTGATGCGCCGACTTGCCTCCTCGCTGATTTGAATCCCCGCCGCGTGCAGCGTCACCTCCACATCCAGGTTCTCGTCCGTATTGTTGCTCACCAGCGCGGCCAACTGGGCGCGGTCGCCGACGACGAAGAAGCGCGGCGTGACCGGGCGCACGATGAGCGGTTTGGTCACCAGCAGGTCCACTGTCCGCTCGCCGACCTTCGTATCGGCGGTGACGCCGACGCCGCGCAGAACCCAGGTGGTGAGGTTATCCGGGAGTTTGACCTCTACCGCGGCGCGGCCATTGCGGTCGGTCACGACGGCAGCATTCCAGTAGGCGGTATCGGCGAATTCTTCGCGCAGTTCGACGCCGGGCGGGAGCGCTGTTCCCTTTTCCGCGTCGGCATATCCCTCGACGCCGGCTGCTGCCACCACTGTGGCTGCCACCGGCATAGCGGCGGGCACCTCGCCCTCGCCGCCGCTCATCCCCAGTGCCCGCTGTTCGAGGGTCAGTGCCTCCATTTGCTCCTCTATCAGCCGGTTGACCGAGATGACCAGCCCGCTGGCGGTCGAGACGCCCAGGCCGCGCCGCCCATAGAAGGCGTTGAGGATCGCATCCGGCTCGCGCGGCATCAGGCTGAGCACCGCCTTGTCCACCAGGTCGAGCGAGAAGGACGCCTGCACGGGCGCGCCTGTGGCATCGCGGGCCTCGACCGCGAACGAGACGGTATCGCCTGGCCGTGCTTGCGCGACGCTCGGAGTCAGCGTGATGCTCAACTCCTGCAGCACCGGCTCCACGGTCAACACGACGTAGCCCACTTTGTGTGCGGCCACCCGCTCGGTCTCGTCGGGGCCTTTGACGATGACAGCAGAGACGTAGATGTTGGGCGCGTGCCCGGCGGTGAGCGGCAGCCGGTAGACGGTCGAGTTCGACTCCAGCCGCACGACCTCTTGCTGCAGGATGCCGCCGCGCTCGACCGTGATCCATGCCCACTGCTCGCCGGCAAACGGGCTGGGGATGAGGATTTCGGCGGTCTCGCCGGGGCGATAGGTTGTCTTGTCGCTGATGAGCGTGATGCGGTCGTTGTTCTCGCGCCGCCAGGAGACGTATTCTTTGCCGGCAACCCATACCCAGGTTGAACTGCGCACCAACCGCTCGCGGGCGTCGCGCCCGCTGACGATGACGCGGTAGGAGCCGCCCTGCGGCGGGACGAAGGTGACCACGCCCTCGGCGTTCTCGTCGGTCGCCAGCGTGCCGCTATAAACTGGTATGTCTTGCGTCGTCCACTCCCACCTGCCGCCGGATTCGTCCTCCACGAAGGTGTTGATCCATTCGCGGCGATAGACCTCGGCGAAGAGGGCGCGGTTGGGCACGCGTTCGCCGGCCCAGTTCACCGTCACCACGTCCACCGCCATCTCGTCGCCGGCGCGGCCCACGTACTGCTGCGGCGCCAGGCCGACGTAAAAATCGCCCTTGTGAACGATGATGTCGCTGCGTCCAGAGATGACCTGCCCGTCGCGCCCGTAGACCGTTGCCTCGACCGTCAGCCGCTGCCCGCCGGTCATGACCTCGCGCGGCAGGGCGATGGTGAGGCGGCCCTGATCGTCGGTGGTACCTGCGCCGCTGAGGATGACGTTGGGCGCCGGCGGCTCGAACCACCAGCACCAGCGGCAGACCCAGGGGTCGTCCTCGTCGCCGAAATCGTAACGGCCGAACTGCACGGGCGCAAAGGTATAGGGAGTGGCGAGGACATTCCACGCTACATCCACACCGGCGACCGGGCCGCCGAAGAAGTAGCTCACCTGTACCTCGGCCCGCGTTGCCTCTCCGGCGGCCAATTCGGCCTGCGCGGGGGTCACGGTGACCTCGAACTCGGGCGGGCGATACGCGGCGACCTGGAAATCGGCGGAGAACGTTTCATCGCCGAGCGAGGCGACGATGCTGTAGGGGCCCAGCGCGGCGTTCTCGGAAAGCGTCAGTTCGTCGTGAAAAGCGCCGTACTCGTCGAGCGGCAGTCCGGCGCGGTAGACCTCGTTCCCTTCGACATCGTACACGGTGACGTCCACCGTGCCCCGGCCCGGCAGGCTATAGCGCACGTCGTCCTCGGCGCGGACGATGCCGCGGAAGTAGACGATCTGGCCGGGGCGGTAGATCGGCCGGTCGGTGTAGATGTAGGCGCGATGGGCGACTCGCCCGTAAGAGGCTTCCAGGCCGAAATCCCACGGGCTGATACCGGCGCTCCAATCCCAGCCGGAGCCACCCAGCACGAACGGCTCCCGGCCCACGATGTAGAAGGTATCGTAATACACGCCGCCTACAGCGAAACGCGCCAGGCCGTCGGCATCGGTAGTCTGTGTGCCGAAGGAAACCGAGCCGCCATAGTTGTAGGCCTCGAGTGCCAGCCCACTCGCAGGCCGCCCGGTCGCCAGGTCGGTGGCCCAGACCCACATTTCGTCCGGGCTCATCTTGAGCGTCAGATTGTAGCGGGAGACGGCGAGGAGTTTGCGGTGGTTCCAATTGTCGTACTGCACGTCGGGAGCGTGTACTTCCAGCAAGTAGAGACCCGGCTCCAGTGCACCGCCGTCGGCGGCAAGGTCGAGCCAGAGGTATTGCATCTTGTTGAGCGCCGCTTCGACCGGCACATGCCATTCGCGGATGGGCCGACCGGTGGGATTGTACCCCCACCAGTCCTGTTGGGCGCGGAAGAATTCCGGCATCTCGAGCCGATACAGGCGCAGGTCGAGCCGGGTGGTGTTGAGAGCGCCGGCCAAGACGCGCGCCGGTTGATGTGCGTCGAGTGTGCCGAGTTGGCCGGGCACGCGCAGTTCCACCCACGGGTCGAGCGGCGCGGTGCGGAAGCGCACGGTCATCTCCTGCCCGGTCGTGTTCCCGTAGGGGTCGGCAATGTTCGGGCCGATACGTACCTCATAGTCGGTCGAGGGCTGCGCGCCAAAGTTCAGGACGAACGAGTTGTCGTAGGTGTTGAAGTAGGTATAGACCAGGCTGGGCGAGAGCGGCGGGGTCATCTCCAGGTTGGGCATCACCGTGTCGGGGTTGATCGGCGCGTTGAAGTAGATGACGAACGCGGTGTAGGGTGGAGCGTCCCGTTGCCCATCGTATGGCTCAGTGCGCAGGATACGCGGGAGTGGGACGGTGTTGAATTCCCATTCGTAGGGTTCGCGCATGCCCTCGCCACCCGCAATACTCCGTACACCGGCATCCACGCGCACGGTGTAAGTGGTATCGAACTCCAGGCGCTCGGTGGGAGTAAAGGTCAATGTCGCGTCCTCTACCGCGAGCGAACCTGGAATCTCCCGCCGTCCGTTGGACAGGTGGAAGGCAGCGCGGGCGGAATCGGCATCCACCGGCATGTTGAACGTGACCTGCACGGCGGTTTCGATGCCGACCAGCGTGGAATCCTCGGCGGGCGAGACCCACACGACCTCCGGCGGCTGGGTGGTGAATGACCAGGCGTACTCTTCGGCCAGGACGCCGCCGGTGGTATCGGTCAACCCTGCGGCGATGCGCGCGGTGTAGCGCGTGCCGCCGGCCAGCGGCCGGGAGGGGGTGAAGACATAGATCGAGGTGTTGAGCCACTCTCCCGTTCCCTCGATGGGCGGGTCGAGGGTGAGCGGCTGCGGCAGGTCGGTGTACGCCGGGTCGCTGACCGCCATCAGCGGGACGACAGGGCGGTTAAAGATCACGGTGATCGAGGTGTCGGCCTCCACGTCCTCGGCGTCGGGCGCGGGGATCACCTGGGCGACCTCCAGGTAGCCGACGGTGCGGAAGCGGAAGCGGTAAGCGCCGTCGAGCACATTGCCGTCGGCGGCCCTGGCTGTGGCCCCCACAGTCACCAGATACTCGGCATCGCGCGCCAGGTGACGGGCGGGTTTGAAGCGCACGGTGCGTTCGTCGGCCCATTCGACGCGGCCCTCCACCTGTGGGCTGATCTGGAGGGCGGCTTCGACCGAGTCCCTGTCCATCGCCCGGTCGAAGACGAGTTCGATGACGCCGTCGGGCGGCAGTGCCTCGCCGCGTTCGGGGGTGCGCTGGATGACGATCGGCGCGACGTTGCCGGGCGGGGGCGGGGTGTAGGGGGGCGTGGTGGGAGCCGGCGTGGGTTGCGCCCTCAGGCGGCACGCGCCTGCGAGCAGGACGAGCAGGGTGATGATCGTCAGGGTTCTGTAGGTGGTCGGGTTTTTCATCGGGATTCCTCCTTTGGGCGTGGGGCTACATTTCACGCTCCACCGCCTTACAAAGTATATCACAGTGGTCAAGATCGCGGTACGGACACGCGGCCTGCTTTTAGACGCCGGGAGGGTCGGGAAGGTTCCATCTTGTCGGGGAGGCAATGGGAACAGCATTTGCGGGCGATTGAGATCGGCCGAACAACGTGCGACGCTCCTTGACATTCTCTCCGCTGTATTCTACAATAGCGATGGAGGCGTCAAATGGAAATCTACGATTTCAAAATCTTGCTAGAACCTGACGAAGAAGGGGGAGGGTACGTGGTATCTTGCCCGGCGTTGCCCGGCTGTTACACCCAGGGCGATACGATAGACGAGGCGTTGGAAAACATCAAGGAAGCCATTTTGTTGTGCCTGGAGGATCTGCAAGACAACGGTCTGCCCATCCCCGATATGTCCCGGACGATGATCAGCAGTGTAGCGGTTGCGGTATGAGTCCGAAACTGCCCGTTGTATCGGGTCGCCAGGTCGTGAAAGCGCTGCAACTTGTGGGGTACCAGGTTGTCCGACAGCGCGGAAGTCACATTCGTCTCCGCGACGAAACTGACCCCAAGCATCTCCCTGTGACCGTCCCAGACCACAAAAGCATCAAGCCGGGACTGCTGCGCAAAATCCTGCGCGATGCTGACTTGACGGTGGAGAGATTCCTGGATTTGCTTGAATAGATTTGGCCGGTCCATTGAGCCGACCGGCTTTTCCAAGCCTCACCGGTTTCTGACCTCACCCATCCCCGCCCCGGCCCTCCCCTTCCCTCTCCGTTGCGGAGAGGGAAGGGAGGGTGAGGGAGGGGTTGGGAGAGGTCAAATAAGCCTCGCACAGTCTCCATCTTCCACCCGCTAGACCTCCATCATTTCTCCACAACTTTCCGGTACACTGCAAGCAGATTCCAAAACAGGAGGCATTTCATGAAGAGGCGATGGTGGATCATCGTGGCGACGGTCATCGTCGCCTGCCTGCTTTATGCCGGGATCGGTGTCTGGCAGCGCATCTCTGCCGGTCGTGCGGTGGCTCAAACAATGGAGGACGAAACGGCAGTCGTGACGCGCGGCACGTTACGGGTCACGGTGGGCGGGAGTGGCAGTCTCACTCCCGAAGACGAGGTGGCGCTGTCGTTCCGCTCCGGCGGGCGGGTGGCCGAGGTGTCGGTAGCGGTGGGCGACGTGGTGCACGCGGGCGATGTGTTGGCGCGGCTGGACGACGCCGATGCTCGTCAGGCCGTCGCTCAGGCCGAGTTGGCGGTAGAGCAGGCACAGGCCAACCTGGATTCGGCGCGGATCGAGGCCGAAGCCGGGCTGGCGCAGGCCAACCTGGAGGCGGCGCAGGCTGCTTACGCAGAAGCCTCTACAATGGCTGCGCACACTGGCGACCAACTCACCTCCGCGCGCGTCAGCCTGGCGCAGGCCCACGATCAACTGGCACGCGCCCAGGATGACTACAATCGGGCCTGGGACCCGGCCCGCGATTGGGAATTGAACGTGGCCTTCAGAAAGACCGCATTGGAGAACGAACGGGAGGCCACGCGGCGCGCCCTGCAAAACGCGCAATACAACCTGGAGGTGGCTCAGGCGGCCTACAACCTGGCGGTCGCGGGCCTGAGCGACAGCAGTGTGCAGACCGCCCGGGTGCAGATGCTCAACGCCCAGGCGGCCCTGGACAAGCAGCCCCTGCAAATCCGATTGCTGGAGATCGCGCTGGCGCAGGCGCAACTCCAGTTGGAAGCGGCGCGGCGCACACTGGGAGAGACGGTGCTGGTCGCGCCGGTGGACGGCACGGTGACGGCGCTGAACGTCCACGAAGGCGAGATGACTGTCGGAGGCCAGCCCGCCGTCGTCTTGAGCGACCTGACGATGTTGATCGTGGACATCAGCCTGGACGAGACGGACGTGGCCGGCGTGAGCGTGGGACAGCCGGTGCTCGTGACGCTGGATGCATTCGCAGGAGCCGAGATCACCGGCACGGTAACCGCCATCGCGCCGGTGGCGAACGTCCAGTCGGGCGTGGTGCTCTATCCGGTGACGGTGCGCCTGGCGCCGACCGACCTCCCCGTACGTGCCGGCATGACCGCCGACGTCGAGATCGTCACGGTGAGCCGCGAGAACGTGTTGCTCGTGCCGCTGCGGGCGATCCAGAGCGGGGATGGCGAGACGTTCGTGTGGCGCAGCGTTGCCGGCGATCGGGCATCCGGCGGGTTCGAGCGCGTACCCGTGACGCTGGGCCTGACGAACGGTGTGGATGTCGAAATCTCCGCCGGCCTCTCCGAAGGAGATGTGGTCAGCGTCGTCGCTGCGCCCACTCAGAGCACCCAGGGCACCTTTGGCCCGTTCCGCATGTTGCGCGGAGGGGATTAGATGATCGAGATCGAGGAGATCACCAAAGCCTACCAGATGGGGCAGGTGCAGGTCCACGCCCTGCGCGGGGTTTCGCTCCGGATCGAACAGGGCGAGTGGATAGCGATTATGGGGCCCTCCGGCTCCGGCAAGTCCACGCTGATGCACGTCATCGGCTGCCTGGATACGCCGACCTCGGGTATATACCGCTTGAACGGCGTCGAAGTGGGCAGGATGAGCGAGAATCAACTCGCCGCCGTGCGTAACCGGCAGATCGGCTTTGTCTTCCAGACGTTCAACCTGCTGTCCCGTACCAGCGCGTTGCGGCAGGTGATGCTGCCGATGCAGTATGCCCGCGACGGCGCCCGTGTCCCGCTGACCGAGCGGGAGCGGCGGGCGCGTCAGGCGTTGGAGATGGTGGGCCTGGGCGACCGGATGGATCATCATCCCACCGAACTCTCCGGCGGGCAACAACAACGCGTGGCGATCGCACGGGCATTGGTCAACGATCCGGCCATCATCCTGGCCGACGAGCCGACCGGCAACCTGGACTCCAAGTCGGGTGCCGAGGTGATGGAGATATTGCGCCGGTTGCACAGGGAAAGGGGAATCACGGTGGTCATGGTCACGCACGACGAGGAGATCGGTGCCCAGGCGGAGCGTATCGTGCGGCTGCGAGATGGGGTGATACAATGATCGCCTTAATGGCAGACTGGTTAGAGAATGTGCGCGTGGCCCTGGATGGGCTGCTGGTGAACAAACTCCGCTCGTCGTTGACGATGTTGGGCATCGTGATCGGCGTGGGGGCGGTTATCGCCTTGATGTCCATCGGTCAGGGGGCGCAGGCTTCGATCACCGAGCAGATCACGAGTATCGGCACCAACCTGCTGATCGTGATGCCCGGCCGGCTCGAGGAAGGCGGCGTGCGCGGAGCGGCCGGAAGCGCGGCCAACCTTACCTATGAGGACGCCCAGGCCATCGCCGACCCGCGCAACGTGCCCGACGCTCGCTTCGTCGCCCCCACGTATGGCCGGAACACACAGGTCATCTTTGGCGCGGCGAACGTCAACGCCGCGGTGACCGGCGTGACGGCGGAGTACCTCGCCGCCTTCAATCTGGAGGTCGCGCGCGGGCGCTTCATCGAGCCAGGCGACGTGGACAAGCGGGCGAGTGTGGCCGTGCTGGGGCACCAGGCGGCGCAGGACCTCTTCGGCGGCTTCGATCCCATCGGCCAGAAGATCAAAGTGGTGCTCCCCGGCAACACCGGCCGGGTTGCGCTGACGGTGGTCGGTGTGCTGGAGGAGAAGGGCGATTCGATGATGAACAGCGCCGATGACACGGTGTTCGTGCCCATCTCGACGGCGCAGACCCGCCTCTTTAGCGGGCGCAACCCTAGAGGCGAATTGATTGTCAGCCAGGTCAACGTCGTGGCGCGCTCCGAGGAGGAGACGACGGCAGTGCAGGATCAGATCGGCGCGTTGTTACGCCGTCGCCACGGCCTCGCCCCAGACGAGGATGCGGATTTCAGCGTGGTGAACCAGGCCGATCTGTTGAGCATGGCCAACGAGGTGACAGGGATTCTGACGGCGTTCCTGGGAGCCATCGCGGGGATCAGCCTGCTGGTGGGCGGCATCGGCATTATGAACATCATGCTGGTCTCGGTGACCGAGCGCACGCGCGAGATCGGCATCCGCAAGGCAGTAGGCGCACGTAAGTCTGACATCCTGGCGCAGTTCCTGATGGAGGCGGTGGTGCTCAGCCTGGTAGGAGGTGTCGTGGGCATCTTGCTGGGGATCGCTCTTTCCGGGATCGTGGACCTGAGCGGCGTGATGAATTCGGTGGTCACGCTCGATTCGGTCCTGCTGGCGGTGGGCTTTTCGGTGGCCGTGGGGCTCTTCTTCGGCATCTATCCGGCGAATCAGGCGGCGCGGTTACACCCGATCGAAGCGCTGCGGTACGAGTGATGGCGGATGGAGTGATCGGTAATTGGTAGATTGGGAAATTGGTTGGTATAATGGGAAGTCGTTCTCCATCATCAGTGCACCAGTTTACCAAATATCATAACTGCTCAGCCCCCCTATCCCCCTGCCCCTTTCCCCCCGCTCGGCG
>DAOUBA010000070.1:0-26236 GCA_034432855.1 Anaerolineae bacterium
GTGACGTTTTTGCCGCCGCGCCGCCGTGAACCGGCGGCGCTGGGCGTGTCCCTTCCCAGCACCGGCCCTTTAGGCCGGTGCGGGCGCTATTTTCGAACCTGCGGGAGGGCAGGCTGAGCAATTACGTCTCTCGTATCTATGACGCGGCCAGCCCGCGAGCGATGGAGGCCAGGCAGGCCGGATCGTGCCACAGTGCCGTGTCTATCTGGACGGCGACGGCACCTGCTTGCAAGAAGGCCAGCGCGTCTTCGAGGCTATGGATGCCCCCGCAGCCGATGAGGGGCAAGGACACGAGTTCGGCCACGCCGCGCAAGGCGTGCAGGGCCAGCGGCAACACAAACGGCCCGTAGAGGCGTCCGCTGACGAAACGTCGGCGGGTTTCGCCCCACACTGTCCCGCGTGGCGGCGCCGCGATAGTCAGGGCGTCGGCGCCGGCCTCGGCGGCCGGTTGACACAGGGCTGCACTTGCGGCCAGCGGCAGGCGCACGATGAGCGGCTGGGTGGTGGCCGCACGGGCCGCGCGGATGATGGCCTCGGCTTCGCCGGGATCGGCGGTATCGGGCAGGCCAAGTTCGATGCCAGCAACCGCTTCGACGCCGGAGAGCCGCCGGCAGCAAGATTCCGTCCCCTGAGGAGAGACGCCTGCCACGTGCACGATGACCGGTACGGGCGAGCGTGCCCACGTGCGAGCGTAGCGGCGCACGACGGCGGCAACGCCGGGGTTCGCCAGTCCCGTGTGCACGAGCACGCCGCCGGGGAAGGGCAGCAGGCGCGGCGGTTCGGCTCCCTGGCGCGGCCCGGCAGTGACCGGCCCGACGACAACCGCGCCCAATTCGGCTGTCCCGACCAGCCACGCGTACTCCGCGCCGAAGCCGAAGCATCCGGCGGCGGGCATCACGGGATTTGCAAGCGCCAACCCGCTCTTGTGATGTGGAGCCAGTTCAATCATGGTTATCCTGGGGCAAACTGGCGGTCTGTCTTACCGTAACTCCAGCAGGTCGAACACCGGCCCGTCCTTGCAGGCCAGTTTGAATCCGTCTGCCACCCGCACGGCACAACCCTGGCATGCTCCCACGCCGCAGGCCAGCGGCGGTACGACCAATGCCTGGGCAAAGCGCGGGCCCGGACTCAGGCGCACGTGCTGCACGATGTCTGCCAACGTCGGGTAGATCGCCGCATCATCGGCAACACAGACGTAGTCGGCCCAACGTAGCAGATCGGGAAACAGGTCGAGCGCAGAGCCCGCGTGGCCTGCGGAACCATCGGCGGTGACGAGGTGTACTTCCAACGCCGGAGGCAGCAACTGCACGGGATAGAGGTCGGCGGCAGTCGGCGCGGTCAGGAGCAGCGTCGTGGAGACCTCGACGGCCTGCATTGCCGGGCCTTCACCGGCCCCGTCGGAGCGCAGGACGAGCGGAAGGAGCGCAGGCAGGTGGACGGAATCGGCGACCAGCAGCAGCCGCCGGGCCGCCGGGGGTATCTCGAACCCGCGCCCCAACGGCCCGATGAGGTTGACGCCGGCCCCGACCTGCAGGGCGGCGGCCGGGTGGTCATGCCGGACGAGCACTTCAAATGCTTCACTGTCCAGGCGCGCGGGAAAGAGTGGTGTGCGCAGATAGCCGCCCAGATCGGACAGCACGAAGCGTCCTGCCGTCAATCGGGGGGCAATCGCCGGAGCATTCAGGGCAAGCCGCACGAAGGGGCCGCTCTCGCCCATGTCTGTTACGAACGCAAATGTCTCTACCATCGAGCCTCGGGTTGTAACTGCGCAAGTACGGGCGAGGTATGAAAGCGTGGCTACTATGCCACAGACACTGCTTTGTGTCAAGCCGTCATTGTGTGTATAATGGGGATGATGGACGTGCTGCGCATCCTGTTGGTAGATGATCACCTGCTGTTCCGCAAAGGGCTGGCCCGGTTGCTGGAGGCCCAACCCGATTTCCAGGTCGTCGGGGAGGCGGCGGATGGGCTGGAGGCGGTCGAACAGACGCAGCGGCTGCACCCGGACGTGGTGCTGATGGATGTGCGTATGCCTGCTTGCGATGGGCTGGAAGCGACCCGCCGCATCAAGACCCAGATGCCGGAAGTGCGTGTGGTGATGCTGACAGTCTCCGAGGACGAGGGCGACCTGGTCGCTGCGGCGCGCGGTGGGGCCGATGGTTATCTGCTCAAGGACCTGCAGCCGGAGGTGCTCTTCCGGCAATTGCGCAGGCTGAAGTCGGGAGAGACCCCCATCGCGCAGGCACTCACCGGCAAACTGTTCCATCAACTGGCGCAGCAGAGACGGCTGGCCGCTCGACCGATGGAAGCCGCCGCGCTCTCGGCGCGCGAGCGCGAGGTCCTGGCGCTGATCGTGATGGGGTACTCTAACCCGGAGATCGCCATCGAACTCGGCATTGCCCGCAATACGGTGAAGAACCACCTGCGCAGCATCATCGCCAAACTGGGGGTCAAGAACCGCGCCCAGGCGGCGGCTTACGCTGTGAGCCATGGGCTGGTCCATTTGCCGGAAGATCAGGCCAGCCCTGTGACCAGATAATCGGGCAGGGGAGATGAGTTGACGATGCCAACCTGGCGTTTATTGGACACCGGGCCGCGCCCGGCGGCGGAGAATATGGCGCTGGACGAAGTGGTGCTGACGGCGCGCAGCCGTAATGTTGTGCCGAATACGCTCCGCTTCTTGCAGTTTTCTCCCCGCTGTACTCTCGTCGGCTACCACCAGGCGGTGGAGCAAGAGATTCGCGTCTCCTATTGCCGCGAGCATGGCATCGAGATCAACCGCCGGCTCACCGGCGGCGGCGGGCTCTTCTGGGACGAGAGCCAGTTGGGATGGGAGGTTTTCGCTTCGCAGGACGATCCTGCTTTCCCCCGCCGCATCGAAGCGCTCTACGAACGGATGTGCCAGGGCGCGATACGCGGTCTGGAAAAGTTGGGGGTGAAGGCCGCTTTTCGCCCCAAAAACGACATTGAAGTGCGAGGGCGCAAGATCTCCGGCACTGGCGGCACCAGTATGGACGGCGCGTTCCTCTTCCAGGGCACACTGCTGGTGGACTTTGATGTGGATGCGATGCTGCGCGCCCTGCGCATCCCCACCGAGAAACTGAAGGACAAAGAGATAGCCTCGGTGAAGGAGCGCGTCACCTGCCTGGCCTGGGAACTGGGCGTCGCGCCCCCCCTGGGGCAGATCAAAACCGCGTTGGTGGAAGGCTTCGCCGAGGTGTTTGGTGTGTGGTTCGAGCCGGAGCCGTTGACGCCCTTTGAAGGGGAATTGCTGGCCCGGCGGTTGCCCTACTTTCAGTCGGAGGAGTGGATATACGGCGTGCGCCGGCCGCTCTCTCAGCGCGGTGAACTGCGCGCGGTGTACAAGAGTCCCGGCGGGCTGATCCGCGTCGCGCTCGTGGTAGACATGCACGCGCGTCGCATCCGCGAGGCGTTCATCACTGGCGATTTCTTCGCCTATCCGCGGCGCGCTATTCTCGATCTGGAGGCACGGCTCAAGGGTGCGCCAGCCGAGCGGGGGGCGGTGCAGGACATCGTCGAAGCGTTCTTTGCCACGCAAGAGGCTTGTATCCCCGGCGTCGCTGTCGCCGATATGGTGCGCACGTTGAGCGAGGCGCTGGAAAAGGCCGCTTATATCGAGTACAATATCCGCCCCGAAGAAGTGAACACTGTCTTTTCTGTCGTCAAGCCGCTGCCAGAGATCACCTCCTGTCCGGTGTTGCTCCTGCCCTATTGCGCCAAACTCCCTACTTGCGAGTACCGCTACCGGGAGGGTTGCAGCCGGTGTGGCGAGTGTTGTATCAGCGACGCCTACCACCTGGCTGAGAAGTACGGCCTGACCCCTGTCACCATTCAGAATTATGAGATGCTGGAAGAGACGCTGGAACGTCTGAAACTCGAGGGCGTCCCGGCATTCGTGGGTAGTTGCTGCGAGCCGTTCTACGCCAAACATCGTGACGATTTTGAACGCATTGGCCTGCCCGGTATCCTGGTTGACGTGGACAATACCACCTGTTATGATTTGGGCCGCGAAGAGGATGCCTACGCCGGGCGCTTTGAGAAGCAGACTTTTCTCAATCTCGGCCTTTTGGAGCGGGTCGTGGCTCGCGTGGCACCGCGCGCAGGGGAGCGATAGGTGGGCGCGGTCGAGCGAGTAGATGTGCTGGTGGTCGGGGCGGGGCCCGCCGGGAGCACGGCCGCCCGCGTCGCTGCAGCGGAGGGGGTGCGGGTGTTGGTGGTCGAGCAGCGCCCCGTCGTCGGTGTGCCGGTGCAGTGCGCCGAATACGTGCCGCTGCAGATCGCCGGCCACGTTTCCCTGCCCGAGCGTTGCATTGCCCAGCGCATCCGTACACTGTGTACGCATCTGCCAGATGGCGAGATCGTAGAGACCCCCGCGGCCGGCTATGTCCTCGACCGCGTCTTGTTCGACAAGGCGTTGGCCGTCGCTGCCTGCCGGGCGGGCGCCGAAATATGGACCGGCGCGCGTGCATGGCGTTTCACGCCTCACGCATCAGGCCTTACAGTCGAGGTAAAACGCGGGGCGCGGGTGGAAGCCGTCGAGTGTCGCGTCTTGATCGGAGCGGATGGCCCGCGCTCGACCGTGGGCCGCTGGGCCGGCCAGGTCAACGCCGAGTTCATTGATGCCGTGCAAGTGGAAGTCCTCCTGCACGCGCCTCAGGAATCCACCCACGTCTACTTCGATCCTGCCTGCCGGGGCGGTTATGGATGGCTCTTCCCCAAAGGGGAGACGGCCAACGTGGGCGTGGGGGTCAGCCGGAGGATGGGCGGCGATCCGCAAGAGGCGCTGGCGCATCTTCTGGAGCGGGTGGGAATCAAGGAAGGCGCGATTATCGGCCGCACCGCCGGGCGGGTGCCGGCCGGCGGCCCCGTGGCGAGCATCCGCCTGGGGAACGTGCTCCTGGCGGGCGACGCCGCCGGTCATACCCATCCGGTCACCGGCGCGGGTATCGCTTCTGCCATCGTCGGCGGAGAACTCGCCGGCAAAGCTGCTGCGCAGGCCGTCCAGACTGATAGCCTGGCAGCCCTGGACGAATACGAGAGGGAGTGGGAAGCGTTTATGGGCGGTCCGCTGCGTCACGCCCTGGACAAACGGCGCTATCTCGACCGACACTGGAGCGATGACCCGCCAATGCTAAGCAGTGTCGTCCGCAAGACCTGGGTCGCTTTCAAGGAATACGGTCGCCGCGAAACGTAGAATGTATTGCGTATTGCGTGTTGCGTGACGGAATACGCAATACGGAACACGCGCCTCGAGGAGAGCATGCATGGAAAGCCCAGAATACGTCCAAACCAGTCTGGCGGCGTCTATGGCCCTGGGATACCGCCCGGCCCTGTTTCGCCGCAACGCCCGTCTGACCGGGTTGAATCTTCTCGTGACCTATGAGGATGGCTGCGTGGGCCGCTGCGCCTATTGCGGCCTCAATAGCCAGCGAGAGGTGGAGCCGGAAAAGCGCACCTTCATCCGCGTCAACTGGCCGACCGTCCCCCTGGACGATGTCATCGCCCGCCTGAATCGGGACGACGGCCAGTTGTGCCGCGTGTGCGTCGGCATGATCACTCACCGCCGCGCTTTTGACGATATGAACACGATTATCCGCCGCTTCCGGGAAGAGAGCGACCGCCCGATCAGCGCCCTCATCGCCCCGACACTCATCCGCGATCTCAGTCGTCTGGCCGGGGTCAAGGCTGCCGGTGCGGACATGGTGGGAGTGGCTATAGATGCGGCCACGCCGGAACTGTTCGCACGCTGGCGCGGCGCGGGCGTGCGGGGACCCCACGATTGGGAGCACTACTGGGCCACGGTGGCGGAGGCTGTCCGTCTCTTCGGGCGCTTCAAGGTGGGCGTCCATCTCATCGTCGGACTGGGCGAGACGGAGCAGGAGATGATCGCTACGATCCAGCGCGCCCACGATCTGGGCGCTCACACGCACCTTTTCTCCTTCTTCCCCGAAGGCGGCACGGTGATGGATGACTATCCTCAGCCTTCCTACGGGCAGTATCGGCGCGTGCAATTGGCCCGTTATATCATCAATCGCGAGCATGGTCGCTACGAACAGATGGAGTTCAACGAGGCCGGGCAGGTTGTAGATTTTGGTATCCCCACCGCCGAGTTGATCCGCTTTGGCGAGCCTTTTATGACCTCCGGCTGTCCCGGCCCCGACGGCTGCGTTGCCTGCAATCGGCCCTTCGGCAACGAGCGAGCCGGCCAGCCGATGCGCAATTATCCCTTCCCGCCCGAGCCGGAAGATATCGAACTGATCTGCTACCAGTTGCGTGAGTATACGGACGGCCGATACTCCGGAGACAGGCGTTGACCGAGAGCGAAACCCTGTTTCACAGCCCCTGGGAAGAGTTGCAGGCCGCTGCCTGGGAGGTGCGCCGGCGCCATCACCCGGCCGAATTGGCGTTCGCCGTTCCCGGCGTCAAGCGGTACACGACCGAGCACTATTGCAACACGCCGTATCGCTTCGCCAGCATCAGTCTGACCGGCCGGCGCTGCGTGCTGCGGTGCGAGCATTGCCGGGGGCGCCTGCTCGCCGGGATGTTGCCTGCCCCGACTCCCGATGCGTTGCTCGCCGTAGGCCGGCGGTTGCTAGAGCAGGGTTGCGAAGGCATTCTCCTGAGCGGCGGCGCCGAAGCCGACGGCGCGCTCCCCATCCGCCCGTTCCTACCCGTCGTCGCCCGCCTCAAGGAATGGGGGCTGCGGATTCTCGTGCACACAGGCCTCCTGGACCGTGAGACAGCAGCCGGCTTGAAGGCCGCCGGAGTAGATCAGGTGCTCTTTGACGTCGTCGGCGACGCGGCGACCATTCGTCAGGTGCTTCACCTGGATCGTTCGCCAGACGACTATGCCGCAACCCTGGCGCTGCTCCGTGAGTTGGGGGTGCCGGTCGCCCCGCACATCGTCATCGGCCTGCACTTTGGCCAATTGCGCGGCGAACTGATGGCGCTGGAGATGATCCGTCGCGTGGGGGCTGCCGTGATCGTGCTCGTTGTCCTGCGCCCGCTGCCCCGCACGCCGATGGCGGGCTTGCCGGGGGTGGCCCCGGAGGCTGTGGGACGGCTGGCGGCGGTGGCCCGCTTGCTGAATCCGACCATCCCTCTTGCCCTGGGCTGCGCCCGCCCGGCCGGGCCGGCCAGAATGGAGATCGAGCGGCGGGCTGTATTGGCCGGCGTCAACGGCGTCGCCTATCCCGATCCCGCCACTGTCCGTCTGGCCGATGAATTGGGACTTCAGGTCTCGTTTGTCGAAAATTGCTGCACGTTGACCGTCCGCCCTGGCATGTTGCAGCGAGATGCCCGTTGGAGTACAATATCGAGGTGTGGTTGTCCTGACATGAATCAAGGAGGTTGACAGTGTTCATCGTTCACGTACACGCTCACGTCAAGCCCGAGTTTGTCGAGGCCTTCAAGCAGGCCACGCTGGAGAATGCCCGCCAGAGTGTTCAGGAACCCGGCGTCGCCCGCTTCGACGTGATCCAGCAGCAAGACGACCCTACGCGCTTCATCCTCGTTGAAGTCTATCGCACGCCCGAAGATGCCGCCAAACACAAGGAGACGGCACACTATCCAGTCTGGCGCGACACGGTGGCCGAGATGATGGCCGAGCCGCGCACCAGCATCAAATACACCAATGTCTTCCCTGATGACGCGGGGTGGTGAGATGCGCTTCGAATTCGCTACTCCCACGCGCATCATCTTTGGGGCAGGGACGTTGAAGGAGGTCGGGGCGCTAGCGGCGGAGATGGGCCGGCGCGCGTTCGTAGTCACCGGAAAGACCGCTGAGCGGGCGGCCCCCTTGCTGGCGGACCTGGCCGTGCATCACGTTGAGGCCGTCACCTTCACCGTGCCCGGCGAGCCGACCACTGACCTGGTACGGGAAGGCACACAACGCGCGCGGGAGGCTGGCTGCGACCTGGTGATCGGCTTCGGCGGCGGAAGCCCACTGGACACCGGAAAGACTGTCGCCGTTCTGTTGACCAACATGGGCGATCTGCTCGACTACCTTGAGGTTATCGGGAAGGGCCAGCCGCTCAGCCGGCCGCCTGTGCCGTATATCGCCATCCCCACGACGGCCGGCACCGGCTCCGAGGTCACCCGCAATGCGGTGATCGCCTCGCCGGAGCATGGCGTTAAGGTGAGCCTGCGCAGTCCGATGATGTTGCCGCGTCTGGCATTGGTGGATCCCGAACTCACCTACAGCGTGCCACCCGACGTGACCGCCAGCACTGGCCTGGACGCGCTCGCGCAGTTGATCGAGCCGTTCACCTGCAATGCGCCCAATCCGCTGACCGACGCGATCTGCCGCGAGGGCATGCGTCGTGCGGCCCGTTCCTTGCGGCGTGCCTACGAGCGCGGAGACGACGTGGCAGCCCGCGAGGACATGGCCGTGGTGAGCCTCTTCAGCGGGCTGGCGCTGGCCAACGCCCGGCTGGGCGCGGTGCATGGCTTTGCCGGTCCCCTGGGCGGAACGTTCGAGGCGCCTCACGGCGCAATCTGTGGACGGCTGCTGCCGCACGTGATGGCGGTCAACGTCCAGGCGCTACAGGAGCGGGCGCCGGGGAGTGAGGCATTGCACCGCTACGACGAGGTCGCCCAAATCCTCATCGGTAGCCCCAAGGCCAGCGCCCGCGACGGTGTGGCCTGGATACAGGCGCTCTGTGAAGCGCTGCGCGTCCCACCGCTCTCGTCCTACGGTGTCACGCTGGCTGACGTGCCATCGCTGGTCGAGAAGGCCGCCGTGTCCAACGCGATGAAGGGCAACGCCATCCCGCTCACTTTCGAGGAGATGACCGAGATCCTCACGCGCGCGCTGTAGGTTAGCACGTCCAACTGTTGGGGTAGACGTGGTTTCTTACCGCGCTCGCGCTAGAGCATTGCCTGCGAGTAACTATTCAGGCGGTGACTGGAAGTCACCTTGTTGGGCCTGCGGCCAGTGGTCGGCCTTCGCCGACCACCTTTCCCGAAGGACGTCGACGGAGGCCGACACCCGGCACGAAATGCCCAGGGAGGGCGATTTCAAGCGGCCTGAATAGTTACCGGCGACGATTCCCTCTACGCTGGCGCGTTACCGTGACTCCCGAAACGTGCAGGCCGCGCTCGAGGCGTTGCGCGCCGACTGGGAGGGCTACTTGAGCCACTTCCAGGTCGAGACGCCCGACGCCGAGATGAACGCGATGCTCAACTTCTGGAATCCGGTGCAGTGCCGTGCGACGCTCTACTGGTCGCGCTTCGTCTCGGCCTACGAGACCGGGCTGGGGCGCGGTATGGGTACGCGCGACTCGGCGCAGGATACGCTCGGCCCGATGCACGCTCTCCCCGACCATGCCCGTCGTGTGTTGGATACTCTGTGGCACCTGCAGTTCCGGGACGGCCACACCTGGCATCAGGTGATGCCGCTCACCGGCGAGGGCGGGCCAGGCCATGCGGCCGAGTTCCCCGACTGGCCACAGTGGTTCTGCGACGATCACCTGTGGCTGATCCTGGCCGTATGCGCCTATTTGCGCGAGACCGGCGATTTTGCTTACCTCGACCACCGCGTGCCGCACTGGGATGGCGAAGACGCCGATGACACGATCTGGGGCCATATGATGCGCGCGGTGCAGTTCACGCTGACCCATCGCGGTCCACAGGGGTTGCCGCGCCTGGGCTTTTCCGATTGGGATGACACGATGAACCTGGATCACGGCAGCGGCAAGGCCGAGAGCGTGATGGCCGCTCAACAGTTCTGCCGCTGCATGCTCGACCTGGCCGGGTTGTGCGATCACCTGGGCAAACCGGATGACGCTTCCCGTTTCCGCGCGCTGCACCGCGAGATGGCCGAGATCGTCAATCGCGTTGCCTGGGATGGTGCCTGGTATGCTCGCGCCTATGACGACGAGGGCCTGCCGGTCGGTGTACAGAGCGAACCATATCACAAAATCGGCCTGAACACGCAGACCTGGGCCGTCATCGGCGAGATCGGGGAAGAGGAGCGGCTGCGCCAAGCGATGGAGAGCGCCCACGAAAAACTCAATACCCCCTTGGGTCTGGCGATCATGTGGCCGCCCTACGAACGCGCGGACGAGCGCGTGCGCGGCACGACGACCTACCCGCCTGGGGCTAAAGAGAACGGCGGCATCTTTTGTCACGCCAATACGTGGGCGATCATCGCTGCCGCGGTGTTAGGATGGGGCGACCGTGCCTACGGGTACTATCGCCAACTGATGCCTCTGGCGCGCAAGGATGCCGATCGCTATGCGGTCGAGCCCTACGTCTACTGCGGCAACGTCTGCGGCCCGACACACCCGCGGTTTGGCTATGGACGCAACGCCTGGCTTTCCGGCACGGCCTCATGGATGTACGTCGCGGCGACGCAATGGATTTTGGGCATTCGCCCGACCTATACGGGCCTCCAGATCGCGCCGGTGCTTCCCGGCAATTGGAAAGGCTTTAGCGCCACGCGCGTCTTTCGTGGCGTCGCCTATCGCATCACCGTCGAGCGTCTCGGGCCGGGAAACGAAGTGGCCCTCGCAGTAGATGGCAGACCGGTAGAGGGTAACGTTGTCCCCTTGCCGCTTGCCGGACAGGCGGAAGTGAGGGTGGTGGTCAGGTTGAAGTAGTGCTCTATCAAGACGTAGGCCAGTAGACAAGGCCCGGTCCCCCCGCAGGCGGGGGGGGAGGAACAACAGGAGACAAACAATATGAGAGGTATCCACCGGTCCCCCCGCAGGCGGGGGGGGGAGGGGGTCTTTTCTGGCAACCACAACCCCTCTGGTACCGGTCCCCCCGCAGGCGGGGGGGGGAGGGCAGTTGCCACGCGGTGATAGCAGGGCATTGACCGGTCCCCCCGCAGGCAGGGGGGGGGAGGGTAGGGGTGCAGGGGCATAGGCGCTAACTTTAGCGGACGGTTCTCCGCCGCCCCTGGCACCGATTGGAAATCGGCCTGCCTGGGCGCTTTCGCGCCCGGCGTTGGCCTGCGCCGACGCCTTTTCTCAAGGTCGGCGAAGGCCGACCGATAGATCTCGAACACGCGCCCGATGGCCTCCACCAGCACCTGCCGGGTGGGGTCGGTAGCAACGTCGGCTACGAGCGCGGCCTGTTCCTGCTGCTCGAAGAAGGGAGTCCACCCCTCACCCTCCGCGTCAGCGGCGGCCAGGGTGATCGCCTCCAACTCGCCCCCGTAGAAGTTGATGCGTACATAATCGTCGAGCGTCAGCGTCTCGCCGGCCAACTCCCGCTGCGAGACGTCGAGCAGGAAGCAGAGCAGGCTATCCAGGCGATCCAGGTTAGCGGCAGCCATGGGGCTTGTACTGCTATGCCGACCAGCAGTATCTTATCTGACGAGCATGATTCCATGGGCCGCATCCGCGATCAAAAGCGCCGCCATGCCGATCAGTTTCATGAAAATGAGCAGCGCCGGCCCTGCAACGTCTTTCATCGGATCGCCTACCGTGTCGGCAGCGACGGCTGCCTGATGTTCCAAAGAACCCTTGACCCCCCTGTCTTCGATCATTTTCTTGGCGTTATCGAAGGCGGTGCCCGTGTTATTGAAGAACGGGCCCAACAGCGCGGCCGAGACGACTGCTCCGATCAGCAACGCACCCAGCGCCCACGCGCCGAAGATGAAACCGACCAGGGCCGGTATCACGACACTGACGACGCTGGGCAATATCATCTCTCTCAGGGCATTCTTGGTGGAAATGTCCACGCAGGCGGCATAGCCCGGTTTGGCCCTTCCCTCCATAATTCCTGGAATGGTCCTGAACTGCCGTCGCACCTCGTCCACCATCTGCAAAGCCGTCTTGGCGGTTGCGCCGATGACGAGTGAGGAAATCAGGTAGGGTAGGGCGGTGCCCAGGAACAGGAAAGCGACCGGGACAAGGCGCAGGACATCAATGACCCTCAATTTCGTCACGGTGAAAAAGGTGGCAAACAACACGAAAGAAGTAATGGTGCCCGAAGCCATAGCATAAGCCTTGGTCGTGGCTTTCATCGTATTGCCGACGGCGTCGAGTGACGAGAGAGAGCGTACGATGGTCTTTTGAGCGCCCGACATCTCGGCGATGCCGGTGGCGTTGTCTGTAATGGGGCCAAACGCATCTGCCGTCATAATGTAGCCGATCAGCAGGTCTGTGCCGATATTGATGGCTATGATGGCTAGCAGGGAAGAATTGGAGACGATATAGACCGTGGAGACGGCAACCGTGATCACTACGATAGAGATCAGCGGGCTTTGCAGTCCGATGGCCAGTCCGGTGATAAGATTCAGCGCCACCCCTCTTTTCGAGGCTTCGGCGATCCGTTCGACCGGCTTTCCCCCCGCACCGGCATAGTAGCGGGTGAGCGCAGCGACCACCAGCATTGCCAGAATGCCCAGAAAGGCGCCGATAAAGATACTCAGGTCATCGAGCAGGTACTTGGCCAGCAGGAAGGAGCCGCCGGTAGCGACGAGCACGGTGATTATCATCCCAATGTTAAAAGAAGTGGTCGGTTTCGTATTCCGCAGCGTCCTGATGGAGAGCACCCCAATCATCGAGGCGAGCACTCCAACCGATTGCTGCAACAATGGGAAGAGCATCACCTGCGGGCCGTAGCGAGGGATATAGGTCAGCGCGATGACCATGCCGGTAATGATGTCGCTGGAGAGAGTCTGAAACAGATCAGAGCCACGGCCCGCGCAGTCGCCGACGTTATCGCCGACCAGGTCGGCAATGACCGCCGGATTTCTGGGGTCGTCCTCGGGGATATTTTCCTCGATCTTGCCAACCAGGTCCGCGCCGACGTCCGCCGACTTGGTAAAGATTCCGCCGCCAATCTGAGCAAACAGAGCAGCCAGGCTGGCGCCGAACCCAAAACCTACCAGAGGGGCGGGATCCGAGATGCTGTCCTTGCCGAGGCTGAAGAGGAAATATAGGACAGTCAGGGCGATGAGACTGAACCCGGTAATGGAGAACCCCATAACCGACCCGCCCATAACCGCCGTCTGGAACGCCTTGACGGGCGAACGTGCGGCATCGTCCGCTGTCTTGACGTTGGCGCGGACGGCGGCGCGCATGCCTAGAAAGGCGGTCGTCAGCGAGGTAAAGACACCCAGGATGAACGTGAGGGCAACCCGCCAGCCGAGGAAAGCATAGATTGCCACGGCCAGGAAGGGAGCGATCAGCAAGATAGCCTTCAGTTGACGCGCCAGATACGTCTTCACGCCCAGCGCGATATAGCCGGCAATATCTGCCATCTTCGGGCTGTGGATGACGGCCTTTTTGAGGTTCAGGAAAATGAGGAAGGCAATGACAATGGATAACAGGCCGCTTAGAAAAGGAATTGTGAGCAGATGCATTTGCACAATCTCCGATGACGACCGAATCTCGTCGTTTCCAATCAAAGAGTGGCTTCCAGAGGAGGCCACTCCGGCTGATTTTACTACGTCTTTCAGCAATGTCAAGAACTGGCGGAGTGGTGAAAGTCACGCCAATATGCCAAAAATCGCCCCGCCAGGATCGCGTCACGGATTTCGCGGGCGATGGTCAACATCAGATGCAGGTTGTGGAGCGTGAGCAGGTGTGCGCCCAGGATTTCGTTGGCCGTAACCAGGTGGCGGATGTAGGCGCGACTGAAGTGGGCGCAGGCGTAACAGGTGCAGCCTGGCTCGATGGGGCCGGGATCGTCGGCGAAGCAGGCGTTGCGCAGGTTGAGCCTGCCGGTGCGGGTGAGCGCGCCGCCGTTGCGCGCCATGCGCGTCGGCAGGACGCAATCGAACATGTCCATCCCTCGCGCCACTCCTTCCATCAGGTCGCCCGAGGTGCCCACGCCCATCAGGTAACGGGGCTGCTCTGTGGGCAGCAGCGGATCGAGCACGTCCAGGACGGCGTGCATCTGCTCCTTCGTTTCGCCCACGCTCAGGCCGCCGATGGCGTACCCGTCGAAACCCAATTCGGTGAGAAAGCGCGCCGATTGCTCCCGCAGGTCGGGAAATATGCCGCCCTGTACGATGCCAAAGAGCGCCTGATCGTGGCGCGTCTTGGCTGCCTTGCAGCGCGCGGCCCAGGCGTGCGTGCGGGCCAGCGCCTGCACGTTGTAGTCATAGTCGTCGGGCACGGCGCACTCGTCCAAGCAAACGATGATGTCGGCGCCCAGGTTCTCCTGGATGGCGATGGCTTTTTCCGGCGTGAAGCGATGTTCGGAGCCGTCAATGTGGGAGCGGAAGGTGACGCCGTCGGGGTCGAGTTTGCGCTGGGATGCCAGGCTAAAGACCTGGAAGCCGCCGGAGTCGGTGAGGATGGGGCCATCCCAGCCCATAAACTTGTGCAGGCCGCCCAGACGGGCAATACGCTCGTCGCCGGGGCGCAGGTACAGGTGGTAGGTGTTGGCAAGGACGATCTGGACGCCCAGGTCGCGCAGGTCGCGCGGGGAGACAGCCTTGACCGTGCCCTGGGTGCCGACGGGCATAAAGGCCGGCGTGAGTACAGCGCCGTGGGGGGTATGGAGCAGCCCGGCGCGGGCGCGGCCATCGGTGGCGAGGAGGTCGAAGGCGAACACTGTTCTATCCCTGCTCCTGCCTGCACAGTCGTATCAAGGACTGTTTGACAAAAGGAATCTTTTGCAGCATAATGCGGCCCAACAAGGAGGTTCCCGATGCTGGTCAAACATCGTATGACCCCTAACCCGATCACCATTGCACCCGACACCAAAGTCCCTGATGCCATGCATGTCGTTCACGAAAAGAAGGTCAATTATTTGCCGGTCTTGGACAAGAAAGGGAAACTGGTCGGCATCGTCTCCAAGACGGATTTGCGACAGGCTGGACCCTCGAAGGCCACGACCCTTAGCGTCTTTGAGGCGAACTATTTGTTGGCCCACCTGGAAGTACGCGAGATCATGAACGAGCCGATCACCGTGCCGGAGGACGCGCCGCTGGAGGAAGCCGCGCGGGTGATGATCGAGAACGGGATCGGCTGCCTGCCGGTGATGCGTGACGGCGAACTGGTGGGCATCATCACCGAGACCGACATCTTTAAGGCGTTCGTTGAGATCCTGGGAAGCGGCCCGGCAGTCTTGCGCATCACGTTACGTTCCCCCAATGTCCCCGGTGAGTTGGCCCGTCTGACAGGCGTGATCGCCGAACTGGGCGGGAATCTGCATTCCGTTGCCTCTTTCCGCAGCGAGGACCCCCAGCATGTCTATTTCACCTTCCGCCTGGATGGTGTGGACGAGGAGACGCTGCTGCCGGCGCTGAAAGAGTTGGGCGAGGAAATGGTGAATATCTCCCATCTCTCGCCTGCCAGTTCGCGTTGAACCATTACCACGAAGGACACCAATAAGGGGATCCTATTTCCCCAACACTCGCGCCAGTTCCAGCAGTCGCGGATCGAGCGCCTTTTTCTTGCTCACCACATCTGCCAGGGGAGTGGCGACCACTTCATCTTTGAGCACACCGACCAGGATGCCGTGCTGGCCGCGCGCGATGTATTCCGTCGCTGCGGCGCCCAGCCGGGTGCCCAGCAGCCGGTCGAAGGCGCCGGGTGCGCCCCCCCGTTGCACATGCCCCAGGATCGTCACCCGCAGGTCGAAGCCCAACCGCTCGCGGTT
Source organism: Anaerolineae bacterium (assembly GCA_034432855.1). Taxonomy (GTDB): domain Bacteria; phylum Chloroflexota; class Anaerolineae; order B4-G1; family B4-G1; genus DAOUBA01. The sequence continues at coordinate 15,589 of DAOUBA010000070.1, forward strand.
CTCTTCAAAATAGTGGGCCATCTTTTCGGCATTGTATTTGGCGCCCTCGGCGACCACGACCAGGGCGTGGGGCTTGCCGCGCTCGTAGGCCGAGCGCAATTCTGCGGCGATCTCTTCCGGGTCCACCTCCATCTCCGGGATGACGACGGCCTCGGCCCCACCGGCGATGCCGGCCATCAGCGCGAGATACCCGCACTCGCGGCCCATCACCTCGATCAAGAACGCGCGCTGGTGCGAAGAGGCTGTCACCTTGAGCCGGTCAATCGCCTCCAGCACGATGTTGAGCGCCGTATCTACCCCAATGGTCGGCTCCGAACCATAGAGGTCGTTGTCTATGGTCGAGGCAATGCCTACTACCGGGAAACCCATTTGAGAAAGGGCATAGGTGCCGGACTGGGAGCCGTTGCCACCGATGACGACCAATGCCTCGATGGCCTGTTGGTTGAGAGAACGCAACGCCTGGCAGCGCCCCTCCTCGGTCTTGAATTCAGGGCAGCGGGCGCTGCCCAGGATCGTGCCGCCGTGCTGCATGATGCCTCCCACGTCTCGAACACCCAGTGGCCGGAATTTGCCGGCAATGAGGCCAGCATAGCCCTGCAAAACGCCCCAGACCTCCCACCCTCTCTCAATCGCGGTGCGCGTTACGGCGCGGATGGCGGCATTCATTCCGGGGGCATCGCCCCCGCTGGTCAGTACAGCAATGCGCTTCATACCTCCTCCGTTCTACGGATGCTCTCGACAACCATCTGAAACGATTCGGGGATTGGCGCCTCGACCGTCGCCTCCTCGCCTGTCGGCAGCCGGAAGGTGATCGCTTGCGCGTGCAGCATCAGGCGAGGAAACCGGCTTTGTACAGCCCTGTCTCCGTAGCGCGGGTCACCGACAATCGGGTGGCCGATGCTGTAGAGGTGCACGCGAATCTGGTGGCGCCGGCCGGTGAGCGGATACACTTCGAGCAGGGTGTAGGAGGCCAGGCGCTCGAGCACCCGAAATTCCGTGACGCTGGGCTTGCCTTGCCGGTCAACCCCCATACGACCAGAACCGAACCGGCGCAAGGGCCGGTCAACGACGCCACGTGCTTCGGCGATGATCCCGTGTGTCAGTGCCACGTAGGTCTTGTGCACACCGTGGCTGCTGAACTGGGCGTTCAGGCTTTTGTGCGCTGCGGCATTCCTGGCGAACAGGATCACCCCGCTGGCTTCCTTATCGAGCCGGTGTACGACGTACAGCCTGCCCGGAGTCCGGAGAGCGAGCAACGAAAGCAGGTTTGCCTCCCCTACGTTCGCAGGAATCGAAGCCAATCCTTCCGGCTTGTGCACGGCGAGGACGTCATCGTTTTCGAACAGGGTGACGATCTCACGCGAGCAATCCATCTTGCACGTCCAGGTACAGCCGACGTACTCTCTCTTGCACCTGCTCGCCGAACCGCCGGATGTCCTCGCGCCGGTTGCCCTGGGCCTGATAGAACATGGCCTCGGTGATCGCGATGACCTTCCTCGCAGCGTGTACGGCCATCGGGTATACCGGCAGGTGCTGGCCGGTTTCCTTTTGATACAGCCGGCAGAGTTCGACAAAGCCGTAGGCAAAAGCGTGTATCTGGGTCTCCGGATCGGCCTCCCCTTGCGGGTCCTCCGGAAAGACCAGGAGATTCTTGTTCTGAACCAGCAGCGCCATGCTCTCCCGAAAAGCCCTGCCCGTCCAGTCTCTGTTCCGCTCTCGACCGGAACGCCCCCCAGTCGCCTGATGAGGGGAACCGAGACCCAAGAGCAAGCCGTGGCGATCGCCAGGCCCAACCGTCCTCTCAGGTGGAGGACGGGACAGGCGAATTGCTCATACAGATAACGCGGCGACCGCCGCGAATCCATCAGGTCGGCCTTGACCCACGGGTAGAAGCGGATGGGCAGAGTCAGGAAGAACAGCAACGGCCCAAGCGTGTTCAGGTGGTTGGCGACGGAGAGAGCCGGGCCGTTGGGGCGCACGTTCTCCAGCCCGATCACGCGATAGTGGAGGAACAGGCCTGGGAGTCGCAAGGCTCGGTAGAGTAGGCCCATTGCATGTCTTCCTCGAAGTCGGCCTCAGTGTAGCACAGATTCTGTTTTCAATCAAGGCGTGCCCGACCCATGCGCAACGAGGCCGGCACCGAATGGTGTCGGCCTCGTGCATTTGGTGGAGATGGCGGGAATCGAACCCGCGTCCGAAGAATTCGACCAGGGACTTCTACAAGCCTAGTCGGCCCTTGCATTTCACCCGGGGAGTCGCTGCCGACCGCGCTGCACCCGGGTCTAGCCGATGGGAGCCGAAACTCCCGTCTTGAGCGCCCTTATCGGCGTCGGGGCGCCGCACGCCGGCTGTTTGACGTCCGGCCCCCGGCCCGCCGGCGCGAGGTCGGGGCGGACGTGACCGGCTTGTGCGGTCAGTTTGTCCTTAGGCTGGATTAGGCTACCAGCGGGGCAGCCGCATACGCAGCCTGCGGAACGGGAATCCAAGTGTTGGCACTTTGGAATGTGTGCTCCGTTGTTAACGGGGGCAGAGCGCCCCGGCTTGCCGTCCGTGGTCAGCCTTCCCCGTCGAAGCCTGTCATCCCCACGGGCGTTCAGTTGAACGCCCTTACATTGTAGCATAGTTCTGGCTTGTTGGCAAGGCGGCTATGCCACGCACAACTCGCGGATGATGTCGCAGGCGATCCGCACGCCCAGTAGCAAGTTCTCGGCGGAGATGCGCTCGTCAACACCGTGCACGCGGTCAATCTCGTGCGCTTCGAGCACGAATGGCCCCAAGCCGTAGGCGGGGACATTTCGCGCACGCAGGAAGCGCGAGTCCGTTGCCCCGGCCACCTGGAGTGGGAACACGATGGCGCCCGGCACGTGCCGGGCAAGCGCCTGCCGCACGGCGTCGAAGAATGGCCCTTCGATGGGAGAGATGGCGGTGGGAGTGGAGGTCTTGACCGTCTCGACCTTGATGCGCGCGTCGCCGATGGTTCTATCCAGCCAGCGGCGGAACCCGGCAGCGTCCGTATCCGGCAACAGCCGGCAGTCAATACCCGCCTCTGCCCGCTCCGGGATGACGTTGATCTTGTAGCCGGATTGGAGCATAGTCAGGCTGATCGTGTCGCGCAACATGGCGTTCAGCATCCTGTTCGCGGCCAGCCGCCGCCCGGCAAGCCGCAGGAGCAGCGGATTGTCAATGTGGCGCAGCAAGAAGGAGACCGGGAAACGTTGGCTCCTGGCGATCTCGCAGAACATCGCTGCAGTCACCGGGGTAACCCGCATCGGATGGGGTTTGAGGACGCGGGCGAGGGCGTTGAGCAGTGTCACGTTGGCATTGTCGTCGTGGGGCATTGAGCCGTGACCCGCAGAGCCTGAGGCGATCAGGCGCAGGTGCTGGATCTGCTTTTCCGCTACGGCGACGCCGAACAAGGGGCGCTCGCCGAACAGTCCCTTGAACCCACCGCCGCCCTCGTCCCACAGCCACTCGGCGTCGAGTGCTTCGGGGTGGTTCTCCGCGAGCCAGCCCATTCCCTGCGAGCCGCCCATCTCCTCGTCCGGCACAGCCAGGAGCACGACGGGGCGCCGGAAAATCGCCCCCTCGCGCACCAGCCGTTCCAGGGCCAACAGGTGCATCACGCCCAGCCCCTTGGTGTCGAGTGTCCCGCGCCCCCAGACGTAGCCCTCGGCCACTTCCCCGCCGAAGGGAGGGCGTGACCACTGTGCGGGATCGGCGGGCACGACGTCCATGTGGTGGTTCAGCACCAGCGGCTTGAGCGGCTCGCGTCCGGCGATGCGGGCAATCAGCACTGCCCGCCCCGGCGCCGTCTCGTAGAGCGTGACATCGCGCGTGATGCCCCGCGCGATGATCTGTTCCTTGAGCCAGGTCGCCGCCGCCATCTCATTGCCGGGCGGATTGGTTGTATCGAACTGCACATAGCGCCTCAAGGTCGCTACAGCGTCTTCACGAACTACCTCCCAAGTGTCTGCCATGTTTTTCCTCCTGACCCGGACGAGCCGGAACCGAAACGATGTCCACGAAGGTGGACACCCGGCCGGTGGCCCTTTAGAGGTGATTCAATCACCGATAGGTGTCACTAATCCAGCCCCACCTGCGGCTCCGAGACCTCGCCGCTCGTGGTGGTGAATTGATTACCGCCCAAGTACAAAAGGGGCGGAGCGGCGACGAGGTCACGCCAGTCTCCGGCCATTGCGCCCTCCTCGGCCGATGCCGCCACCACACGTCCGACGACAATGACGTGATCTCCTGCCGGGTACTTGGCCTCCACCTCGCACTCCACGTGCGCCAGCGCCTCGCCAATGGCTGGGACGTTCACCGCCTGGGTGGGCACCGGAGTCAGGCGCGCCGTGGCGAACTTGTCCACGTCTCGCCCGGAGCAGCGCCCGCAAAAGAGCACCTCGACGGCATGCTGATACCCCATCACGTTGACCACGAAGGCCGGGTTCTCCCGAAGCAGTTCGTAGGAGTAACGCTGCGGACGGATGGCAAAGGCCAACAATGGAGGGTTGACGCTGAGGGGCATGAGCCAGGCGATGGCGACGGCATTGGGCCGGCCATCTTTGCCGGCGCAGGTAACCAGAAACGCGGGCAGCGGATGGATGAGGCGGGTGAAACCGGACAGGGCGACAGGTTGTTTGCTCATCGCGGCTCCTTTGTGTGTGCGGGTTCTGTACCGCCAACGGGCACAGTCTTTCATTTTCACCACGAAGGACACAAAGTACACAAAGGATTCTGGCTAATGCCACCAGGGCCTTACGACGAGCGTCCGTCCGCCCCGATTCGGTTTGGACAGCCCTGCCCATCCACAGTACCGTCAACCTTTGTGCCCTTCGTGTCCTTTGTGGTGGAAGAATGGTTGACCTGAGCGGCAACTTTGAAAAATGAAACTCTGACCTTGCGAAGTATATGTTGTGGCGCCTCATGGTACACCTGTCTTGCAGGCAGTCAAGTCGGGCGCTTGCCAAATCGCCCCTTTTCGTGTACCATTGGTCATAATGGCAACGCCACTCGACACATTTTTCAACCCCCGCTCGGTCGCCGTCATCGGCGCGTCCCGCGAGCCCGAGAAACTGGGCCACGCGGTGCTTGCCAATCTCAAGGAGGCCGGTTTCCCGGGACCTCTGTATCCAATCAACCCCAAGGCCGACGAGATCCTGGGGCTGAAAGCCTATCCTACGGTGTTGGACGTTCCCAATCCAATTGATCTGGCAGTGATCCTCATCCCCTATCGCTTCGTGCCGGCGGTGCTGGAGCAATGCGGCCAGAAGGGCATTCCCTCTGTCGTCGTCATCAGCGCCGGCTTCCGCGAGGCCGGGCGCGAGGGACTGGAGCGCGAGCGGGAACTGGTCGAGATCGCCCGCAAATACAAGATGCGCTTGATCGGCCCCAACTGCCTGGGGGTGATTGACACGGCCACCCCACTCAACGCCTCGTTCGCCGCCGGGATGCCGCCGATGGGGCCGGTCGCCTTCATGTCCCAGTCGGGCGCGCTGGGCACGGCGGTGCTCGATCTGGCGATGGCCGGGAACATTGGCTTTTCCAAGTTCATCAGCCTGGGCAACAAGGCGGACGTGAGCGAGACCGACCTGCTGGAGGCGTTGAGCGACGATCCGGCCTCGAAGGTGATCCTCATCTACGTCGAAGGACTGCCCGACGGCCAGAAATTCATCCGGGTGGCGCAGCAGGTGACGCGCCGTAAGCCGGTGGTGGCGATCAAGTCCGGCGTGACCGCTTCGGGTTCGCGGGCGGTCTCGTCGCACACCGGCAGCCTGGCCGGCTCGGAAGCGGCGTATAGGGCAGGTTTCGCGCAGGCCGGTGTGCTCCAGGTCAACTCGATGGAGACGCTGTTCGACTATGCGTTGGCCTTTGCCTACCAGCCGCTCTTGAAAGGCGACCGCATCGGCATCGTCACCAACGCCGGCGGCCCCGGCATCCTGGCGACCGACGCGCTGGAGCGCGCGAAGATGATCATCCCGCGCCTGGCGGCCGAGACGGTGGAAGCGCTGAGCCCCAAACTGCCCGGCGAGGCCAGCGTCGCCAATCCGGTGGACGTGTTGGGAGATGCGCCCGCCGAGCGCTACGACGACGCCATCCGCCTGGTGCTGGCCGATCCGAACGTGGACGGGCTGCTCGTGATCGTCACGCCGCAGGCGGTGACCGAGATCGAGGAGACGGCTCACGTCATCGGGCGTAATGCCCAGGGGTCGGACAAGCCGGTTCTGGCCTGCTTTATGGGCGAAGCGCGCGTCAAGGCCGGGATCGAGATCCTCCGTCAGTATGGCGTGCCCAATTATCCATACCCCGACCGGGCGGCGGCGGCGTTGGCGGCGATGAGCGCCTACTGCCGCGAACGGGAGCGGCCGATCACCGGAGTACAGGCTTGTGAAGTCTGCAAGCCGCCTGTGCGGGCGTTGTTCGAGCGCGTGCGGGCCGAGGGACGTGTGACCATCGGCGACCTGGAAGCGCGCGAGGTGTTGGAAGCCTACGGCTTCCCCATCCCCAAAGCACGCCTGGCCAAAACCGCCGAGGAAGCGGTCGAGATCGCCGAAGAGTTCGGCTACCCGGTCGTGCTCAAGATTGCCTCGCCCGATATTCTGCACAAGACCGATGTGGGCGGCGTCAGGCTGAACCTGCGCTCGCCTGCCGACGTGCGGGATGCGTTCGACCTGATCGTCTACCGCGCCGGGCGTTATGTGGAAGGGGCGCGTATCTGGGGCTGCCTGGTACAGCAGATGGTGCCGCCGGGCCGCGAGGTATTGTTGGGTATGACCCGCGACCCGCAGTTCGGGCCGTTGGTGGCCTTCGGCCTGGGCGGCATCTACGTCGAGGCGCTCAAGGACGTCGCCTTCCGCGTGGCGCCGTTCGGCCGCCAGGAGGCGGAGGAGATGATCCGCGAGATCCGCTCCTACGCGCTGCTGGAGGGGGTGCGCGGCGAGCCGCCCGCTGACCACGAAGCGATGGTGGATGCGCTGCTGCGGGTCAGCCAACTGGTCACCGACTTTCCCGAGATCGTGGAGATGGACATCAATCCGCTGATGGTCTATGACGAGGGACGCGGGGCAGTGGCGCTGGATATGCGGTTGGTGTTGGCGCCGTGAGGTCAGCACTTCGTCAGGACGGGCATTTTTCCGAGAGTTCAGCAGCTTTATCAGTGGAGGCCATTTCGGTGACGAATGAAAACGTGACCTCGATATTACCGCTTGCTGTTAGGGAGACTCAGGCTCTTTATCGCGCTAGGATACCAATTGGCTACACAAGAACCTGCTCATGTCCACCCAACCATATAAACTGCATGACAGCAAAGGAGTGGATCAAGTGCCAGCTTGGGGTTTGGCAGTTTGCTTACGAGGGTAGAGATATTCGAGATAAAAATGTCCATCCGGCGACGTTCCCCATAGCCCTCTCTAAGAGGGTCATCAGTCTCTTTACCCACGAGGGCGAGTTGGTTCTTGACCCATTCGTGGGCAGTGGGACAACCCTGGTAGCGGCGCGAGATTTGAATCGCAATGCGATTGGTTTTGACCTTCAAGAAAAATATATCAATCTTTGCGTAGAACGCTTGGCCTCTAATAACCTGTTCAATCGCGCTCAGCAATTAGCCGTTCAAGATGACGCGAGAAATATACCGCCCTACTTAGAGGCCGAGACGGTCAGTCTGGTTTGGACATCTCCACCATATGCTAACTTGTTGAATAGAAAACGTCTTAACAAATCCAGGCGTGATCGGCGCAATGAACAATTTGGAAGAGTCGAGCAATATTCACAAGATCCGCGTGATCTGGGTACTATGCCGCTTGAAGAGTACACCAAAGCCATGGGGGACATTTTTGAAGCATTATGGCCTCTACTAAGACCAAAGGCCCACTGTGTTATCAACGTTCCTGATATGTGGTGGGAAGACCGGCGTATAACAATTCACGTTGCTCTCATAGAAGAGTTGCGAAAGCGGGGCTATGAACTCAGGAACATTATAATTTGGGACAGAACGAACATTGTGAATAGGATAGGCATATTCGGGTGGCCAAGTAATTACATCACAATGGGCACAACGTTCGAGTACCTCTTAGATTTCTGGAGGCCACCGAGATGAAACTTTATACGAAAGATGAGTTGATAGAGAGAATCCGTGAAATCAGTGCAGGAGGTTGGTATAGAAGCGTCAAAAATACCATAGACACCCGCAATGATGGTGCAGTTGGCAATACTTTAGAAGTGTTGCTTGGTCTTGAGGAAAACAACCTCCCTATTCCTAACGCACAAGAGTGGGAGCTCAAGGGGCAGCGATTATACACGAGTTCTCTGGTTACCCTAAAACATATAGAGCCTTCGCCACGAGGCACAAGGATAGTAACAACGCTTCTTCTGCCACTATATGGATGGAAGCACAAGGAAGCCGGGAAAAAATATCCTGATACCGAAAAAAGCTTCAGATCAACCACGAGCGCTAATGGCTATACAAATCGAGGATTTCGATTGGTCTTAGATAGACGCGAGGGTAAGCTTCGTTTTGTTTTTGATCCATCTCAAGCTGACGTTTCCAATCCAGAAATTATCGAGTGGTTAAAATCTGTCGAGCAACGAGTAGGGCTTGGCCCTCTGAATCCTGAACCATACTGGGGATTAGATGATCTGAGATATGCGATAGGTGCCAAGATCAAAAACTGTTTCTATGTGATAGCAGACACAAAGGTTGAACAGAGACGCGAGTTCTTCAATTACGTGAGACTTTTGGTGTTATCCGGTTTTTCTTTTGATGGTTTTTTGAAGGGCATCGAAGAAGGTGCAATTCTGGTGGATTTCGACGCACGGACTGGTCATAATCATGGAACAAAGTTTAGAATCAGGCAAAATCACTGGCATGAACTATATACATCGGTTGAGGAGATCCTCTTGAACAAATAGCAACCTGACAACTCCCTCCGGCCGAATGCACCCCCGGCGGCTTCGGTTGCAGCGGCTGACGGTGCCCTTCGGATCGCCGGGCAAGTGCTGCAGGCCATTATGACGTATCTGACCCAAGAGGGTTTCATCTGATAGAGAAAGGCATGCGCGATGAAAGCATTATACGTGACCTCCCTACATACCTTCAGCGGCAAGACGGCGCTCTGTCTGGGCCTGGGACGTCATTTTCAGAAGAAAGGTCACAAGGTCGGCTACTTCAAGCCGTTGAGTACCCAGCCCTGGCAGGTCGGCGGTCGCATGGCGGACGAGGACGCCGATTTCGTGCGCCGCGTGTTGGGGCTGTCTGAAGATCCGTGTGACTTGGTCGGCGTCGTGTTGACTCCGGAGTTGTTGGCGCAGGAACTGGTAGGTGAGGCGCCCCCTGACCTGTTGGCCCAGATCAGGCAGGGGTTCGAGCGCGTCAGCGCGGGTAAGGAGATCATGCTACTGGAGGGCAGCGCCTCGTTGCGCGAGGGCTTTTGCGTGGGGCTGGGCGCGCCGGTGGTGGCCGAAGCACTGGACGTTGTCGCTGTGGCGATCACGCTGTTCCACGATCGCGTGTCGCTGGTGGACGATTGCATCGTCGCCAAGGCGCGCCTGGGCGAGCGGCTGATCGGCGTCGAAGTCAACAAGGTGCCCGAAGGGGAGATGGACTTTGTCGTCAACGTTGCTCGTCCCTATCTGGAGCGGCATGATATTCCCCTGCTGGGCGTCTTTCCCCAACGCAAGGAGTTGCAGGCCATCAGCGTGGGGGAACTTGCGGAGGTGCTGAAGGGCGAGTTCCTGGCTTTCTCGGAGAAGCGCGATCTGCTGATCGAACACTTGATCGTGGGCGCGATGAGCGTCGAGCAGGCCCTGCCGCGCATCCGGCGGGTTGCGGGCACCAAGGCAGTGATCACCGGCGGCGACCGCGCCGACATCCAGTTGGTGGCGCTAGAGACAGCCGTCCAGTGTCTGGTGCTGACCGGCCATCTGCGGCCCGTGCCGGAGGTGTTGCGCCGGGCCGAGGAGGTAGGCGTCCCGGTACTGTTGGTGCGGCAGAATACGATGGAGACGGTCGAGGCCATCGAGCGCGTCTTTGGCAAGACCCGGCTGGGGCAGCAGGCCAAGTTGGAGCAGTTCGAGGCGCTGCTGGCCGAGCGATTCGATTTCAAGCGGCTGTACGAGGGGATGGGGTTGACGTAGGAGGTGTTTGATGAGTAAGCGAAGGCAAAAGTCTCTATGGCCCGTTGTGGTTGAGAAAGATGAGGATGGCTATTTTGCGTATTGCCCGTTGCTGCAAGGCTGTTATACCCAGGGTGATACCTATGAGGAGGCTCTAGATAATCTCCGCGACGCTATCCAATTGCATATCGAGGATCGTATAGCGGCCTGTGAACCACTGCCTCGGGTGCAGGCATTCAGTCTGACAGCGATTGAGATTGCCGTATGAACCCACGCTTGCCTCGTGTGACTGCCGCCGAGATCATTCGCGTATTGGGGCAGCTTGGCTTCGTGCAGGTGCGCCAAAGTGGCAGTCATCGGATCTTTAAGAACGAGCAGGGACAGCGAGTAACCGTGCCCTTTCATCGAGGTAAAGGCAATACCGCAAAAGTCACCCTGTTGACGTAGCGGCGAGGGCGAGCCACTGTTTGCGGAGTTGGTCCAACTGAACATTGACACGTCGCACAGAACGGGTATGCAGCCGGAAACGTTCCCGATG